>JBGOYM010000100.1:0-7699 GCA_041479675.1 Candidatus Methanoperedens sp. | reverse complement strand
TATATCTGAGAGCACAAGAAGCGGTATTACGGTCCAGTTCAGTCCTGAGAACACTCTCAATAAAAACACGAACGGCACAGGGATGTGAATAGCCATCATCCACTGCCGTGAGAACCTTGTTGCTTTGCTCCTCATATAGCCGAAAGGCAGGTTTATCAAAAACACTATCAGTATTAATTCATTTAGAATCATTTCTTTTCGAGAAATTCAGAAAACGCCAGATTACCGGTGATCTTTTTGATCTTTATCTTGACGATATCTCCTTTGACCGTCCCTGGCACATAAATGGTATATTTATCTTTCTTGGCGATGCCGTCACCTTTGCTCCCAACCGCTTCAATTCTTACCTCGTAGGTCTCGCCTTCTTTTAGTGCCGCCTCTTTTACAAGATGGACCGCTGCATGTTGCTTCGAGACCGGTCTGTGAGCGCCGCATGCATCGCATCGCATCGCTAAAAACCTATCGACTTTAACAAGATGCGTATCTGGGCGACCACATTCTGAGCAGGTCACATAATCTTTAATATATGCATCAATAAGCTGGAAGAACACACTTGAACTGAATTTTCCCTGGAATATCGCCCTGTTCCCCTCACGCTTACCTGCAGTACCGAGTTCACGCAAGAGAAATTTGAAAACGTGCTCAGGGCCGCGGTTCAGTTTATCTGCTATTGCTGAGAAATTTTCAAGTACTGTTGTTTTTCCTTCTGTAAGCACCTTTGGTTCCGGAGGTACAAAACGCTCCCCTGTGCCTTTGATTTCGGGCAATTTAGATAAAGCCCTGTCCAGACTTGCCAGGTAATCGTTCATGAACCTAACTTGGGATCAATTCCTGACCTTTTTCCACAACCAGTCTTATGGGTGTGGGCAGTTTGTGCCCTGCGGAGATCAGGCATTCTTTTGCCAGTTTGAACTTTTCTGGATTAATCGATATAGTCATTAATTTCTGACCTTCTCTCACCCTGGCTGCTGTGCCGATCGGTTTTCCGAAAGCATTGCGCATTCCCTGGGATACACGGTCTGCTCCTGCACCTGTTGCCTGTTTGTTCTCCCTCAGAACTTCATGCGGGTATACTCTGATCTTAAGATGATAGCCATTCTGTCCTGCACCTTCAAGTAAGGGTTTGTTTGCCGCTATACGCGCTGATTCAAGAGCGCTGTGGCGTATCTGGCATGCTTCTTTTGCTATGAGTGAGATCTCAACTGGAAATTCATCTTTTAAATTCCCGATGTCAAATGTTACTATCTTGCTTCCCGGGACACCACCCATGTATTTCCTCCGCGTAAATGAACGCTGGGTGATATTCCTGTACATTCTTGCTGGTTTTCTTGCCATTGGATAATCCTCCGATAATTATTATGTGCGTAAAATGTATTACACGATTTGACCTCCACATGACTTTATGGCTTATAAACTTTATCGAATAGATAAGCTTTAAATTACATGCCGTTATATTGGCGGTAGCTTCGGGCCCGTAGCTTAGGCAGGTGGAGCGCTCGGCTGATAACCGAGAGGTCTTGCGTTCAAATCGCAACGGGCCCATCACTAAAATTATTTTTTTTAACCGATCTTCTTATACATCCTTGCCTGGAACCCATGATATTTGCAGAACCCTTCCGCATCCTTCTGGTCTATCACCTTGCTGTCAAAAGACGAAAATTCTGCACAGTACAGCGCGTACGGCGAACTCCTTGCCACGACTTTCGCGCTACCTTTATAGAGCCTCATCCTCACGTTCCCCGTAACCCTCTCCTGCGAATTATCGATAAAGGCGTTAAGATCTGCGAACAATGGTTCATCCACAAGACCCTTGTATGCAAGCTCGCTCCATGTTTCATCCACCAGCGACTTGAACCGCAGCTCATCCCTGGTCAGAACAAGCTTCTCAATGTCCCTGTGAGCTGTCAATATGATTGTTGCAGCAGGATGCTCATAATTCTCCCTTGCCTTCAGGCCCAGCACCCTATCCTCCATCATATCTGTGCGCCCCACACCGTGAGCACCGCCGATCTTGTTAAGCTTCTGAATAAGTGAAACGCCGTCCATCTTCTTACCGTTAACAGAAACTGGCACACCGTGTTCGAAACCAATATCTATTTCCTCTGCCTCCCCTGCCTTTTCAGGGGATACCGTCCACTCGAATATCTCCTCTGGCGGAACAAAATCGGGTTCTTCAAGCCGACCTCCCTCGATACTGCGGCTCCAGATATTCTCATCCACGCTCCAGGGCTTTGATCTCGTGGCAGCCACGGGTATCCCGTGCTCCTTTGCGTACTCCATTTCCCACTCGCGCGTGAGGTTCATGTCCCTCATCGGAGCCATGACATCAAGGTTCGTGCTTCGAAATATTGTCTCGAACCTTAACTGGTCGTTCCCCTTTCCGGTGCAGCCATGCGCCAGCGCGTGAGCTTTTTCTTTCTTCGCCACTTCCACAACTTTTCTCGCTATCAGTGGACGCGCTATCGACGTGCCCAGGACATAGCCTTCATAATTGCCGTTCGCCTTGACGAGAGGGAAGATATAATTTTTAACAAATTCGTCTTTTGCGTCTATCGTGTAATGTTTCTGGCTTATCATTGCGGCTTTTTTCTCAGCCTGTTCTATTTCCTTTTGAGGTTGCCCGACATCCACGGTAACCGTGATCGCATAATCACAGCCATAATGTTCTTTCAACAGGGGAATGCACACAGATGTGTCAAGACCGCCAGAATAAGCAAGTACTACCTTTTTCATACCCCGCCTAATAAGTGCAGAAAGATTAATAGTTTTTGTTTTTTAAATTAAATCTGCGGATGTACTGACTTTTCGCTAATGTTTATAAGTCTTTAAAGGAATTAGTCTTCAAATGAGAGATGTGGCGATAATCGGATGTGGGATGACAAAGTTTGGGCGGCTCGAAGGTAAGGGGTTAATGGAACTTTTAGTGGATGCCTCGCTCAAGGCAATCGATGACGGTGGTGCAGGCGATCGCGATTTCGATGCCGTTTATGTCGCAAATTTTGCGGCAGGTGAACTTACCCACCAGACCGGCGTCGCGAGTTCGCTTGTCGATCAGCTCAGCCTGCTGCCGGCAGCAGCTGACCGGGTGGAAAACGGTCCGGCTTCAGGTGGTTCTGCCATAAAAAACGGTTTCCTCGCCGTTGCATCTGGAGCTCATGACCTGGTGCTGGTGGTTGGCGGGGAGAAGATGACCCATGTGGATACCGATATCATCACGGACATCGTTGCTACCCTGAGCCAGCCCGAAGCGGAGTACGTGCATGGCGTGACCCTTCCCTCGTTAGCTGCGATGTTCACAAGGCTCTACATGCAGCACCATGGCGTCACCGAGAGGCATCTTGCGATGGTGGCGGTCAAAAACCATGCAAATGCTCTCAAGAACCCCTACGCTCACCTTCAGAAAGCTGTGACCATCGAGGGGGTCATGAACTCGGTAATGATCGCTGACCCGCTGAGGCTCTACCACTGCTGCCCGATAAGCGATGGCGGCGCATCTGTTGTGCTCTGTCCCGCAGATGAAGCAAAAAATTACTCGGATGCGCCCGTGAGAATCGCTGGCTTCGGGCAGGCGACTGATACGCACGCCGTACATGAGCGTGAGAACCCAACTGTGCTGAAAGCAGTGCAGCTCGCTTCTAAACGAGCATTTGAGATGGCCAAGCTCATGCCAGGCGATATCAACGTGGCTGAACTCCATGATGCATTCGTGATATTAGAGATTGCACAGAGCGAGGACGCAGGGTTTTTCAGGAAAGGGGAGGGGGCAAAGGCGCTCGAGGAGGGTAAAACTGCCCTCGATGGTGAGCTGCCCATCAACCCCTCTGGCGGGCTCAAAGCAAGGGGTCACCCGATAGGGGCGACCGGAGTGGCGCAGGTCGTCGAGCTCGTTTGGCAGCTGAGGGGCGAGGCTGGGAAGCGACAGGTCAAGGGCGCTGAGCATGCCTATTGTTGCAACTTCGGCGGCTTCGGAAATAATGTCGTCGCACACATCTTAGAGAGGATGTAATGCAAGAGCTAATGGTCGGGTTCAAATGCAAGGGCTGCAGCATGCTGCATTACCCAAGACATGCGCGCTGCCTGAGATGCAAGGGTACAGTTTTTGAAGAGGTTGAGCTGGGCGATGAGTGCAAGCTGCTCACCTACACGAAGCTCTATGCGCTTCCTGAAGGGATCGAGATGACCCCTCTACTGCTTGGGATAGTCGAGTTCCCAAATGGCGTCAGGGCACTGGGGCAGCTGAAAGGTGATGACATCAAAGTCGGCATGAGGCTGCGGCCGATATGGGGGAAAATCAGAAAGCTCGGTGAAAAGGACATCTATGGGTTCAGGTTCGAGCCATTCTACTCTCCCCAATAAGATATATCATCCTTAAATGCTCTTTTGCATCTTTTTGACTGCATCCATTATTTCATCTACAGAAGCTTCATCCTCAATGGTGGATAGATCTCCCAGATCTTTTTTAGTCCACAGTGCTTTCATTATCCTCCTCATTATTTTACCGCTTCGGGTTTTGGGTAACATGCGTACAAATTCTATGCCCCCAATTACCACAAAGGGTCCCATGGTTTTTCTCACATGGAACAAGAGTTCGTTTTTCAGTTCTTCTGATGGCGTGTACCCACTTTTCAATACAACAAAGGCACATGCAACCTGTCCCTTTAGCTCGTGTGGTACTCCTGATACACCCGCTTCCACCACGGCTGGATGCGATACGAGAGCATTTTCAATTTCTATAGTTCCAACTCTATGTGCGGCGATTTTTATCACTTCATCTGACCTGCCCACGAACCATATGTAGCCGTCATCATCTTTGTAAGCAGCATCTCCTGTGTAATATACCCTTGTGGATGGAATTTTTTCCCAGTATTCTTCCAGGTATCTCTCAGGTTCCTTCCAGAGATCTGGTGTGAGTCCCGGGAAAGGTCTTTTTACTATCAAAATGCCTTTTTCCCCGGCAGGCATGGAATGACCGCTTTTTTCGTCTACAATATCCACCTCAACTCCTGGAACAGGTATTGCAGCGGATCCGGGCTTAATAGGTAACAGGGACAAGCCATAAGGATTCCCTATTAAAGGTCCTGCAGATTCGGTCTGCCACATGTGGTCAATTACCGGGATTCTGTTCCCAAATACCTCTTCCTGCAGCCATTGCCATGCTGCCGGATTTAAAACCTCCCCTGCGCTGAAAACTCTTTCTACTGAGCTTAAGTCGTGCTTCTGTGCTTCTTCAATTCCAAGTTTCATCAATCCTCTTACACCTGTAGGAGATACCCATAAACCCGTCACTCTGTTCCTTTCTATGATCTCCCACCACATATCTTGCCTGGGAAAGTCTGGAGTGCCCTCATACAGAATGGACGTACAGCCTGTGAGCAGCGGACCGTATACGTTGTAGCTGTGACCCACTATCCAGCCGATGTCTGATGTACAGAACCATACATCGCTCTCCTTCAATTTATATATCCATTAACCCATAGAATATACGTATATCTGATATCCCCCGTGGTTGTGGACAGTGACCTTGGGCATTGCTGTGGTGCCTGATGTAGGAAGCAGAAAGAGCGGCTCGTTAGATTCAACCTTCTCCACAGCAGAGCTGCAGCCTCTGCCCATCTCTAAAAAATCTTCCCAGCATATATCTCTCCCTCTCATCATAGGCGTCTCTTTTTCCTTGTTTTTTCTGAGTACAACAACTTTTTTGACCTCGGCTGGATAGATATCCAGTGCCAGGTCAATAATTTTCTTGAGTGGTACTGGTTTCCCTCTTCTTGAACTCTCATCCTGTGTAAGAATGTATTTTGCTCCTGAGAGTTTAAGACGGTCAGCTACAGCTTTTCCCGAAAAGCCTGCAAATATTGCAACATGAATGGCACCGATTCTTGCACATGCAAGCATAGCAGCAGCAGATTCGATACATGTAGGAATGTAAATCGCCACTATATCTCCCTTTTTCACGTCTATGCCTCTCAGAGCGGACGCGTATCTCTTTACCATTGCAAGAAGCTGCCCATAGGTCACGATGTTTATTTCTCCTGATTCTCCGCACTCGGCAATTAATGCCGCTCTACCCGCCCTGCCTTTCTCAACATTATAATCCACACAGTTGTAACAGATGTTTGTAACACCGCCAGGGTACCACTTAAAGACGTCTTCATTCCAACTGAATACCCTGTCCCACTTTCTAAACCAGTAAATCTCCTCCTGGGCTTTTATTGCTGCTTCTTCCCAAAAGGACTCAAAGTCTTCTTCTCCCCACTTTATGAAACGACCTACATGAGGAGGTATTATCTGCGTTTTTATTTCTTCATTCATGTTATTTTACCTGCTTTCTCATTTACGAACTTCACTATACTCTCCATGGTAGTGCCGGGAGTGAATATTTCCGTTATGCCCAGTTTCTTCAACTTCGGGATATCCTCTTCCGGGATTACTCCTCCTCCAAAGACAATGGCATCTACACTCTTCTCCTTCAGCAGTTCCATTATTTTCGGAAAGAGTACCATGTGTGCCCCGGAGAGTATACTGAGTGCTATTATATCCACATCTTCCTTTATCGCTGCCTTCACTATCTGCTCAGGAGTTTTGTGCAAACCAGTGTATATAACTTCCATCCCGGCATCACGCAGCGCTCTCGCAACAACTTTCGCTCCTCTATCGTGTCCGTCCAACCCTGGTTTTGCTATCAACGCTCTTATCTTTTTTTTCTCCATGTCCTCTCCTAAAATATCGTTCTTTCCTGATATTCGCCAAACACCTGACGCATGACATCGCATATCTCCCCGATTGTCGCATAGGCACCTGCACACTCCATCATCGGATACATCAGATTCTGGTTTCCTTCTGCTGCTTTTCTGAGCTTCTCCAGTGCATCCTGCACCTTCCTTCTATCTCTCTTCACACGCAACTTTTTCAACCTTTCTATCTGTGCATGCTGTACCGCTTCATCAACCCTCAGCGTTTTCTTGAGCCTTTCCTCTTCCATCTTCAATTTGTTAACCCCGACAACGATGCGAGCGTCACTTTCTATTTCCCGCTGGTATGTGTATGCAGCGTCGGAAATCTCCTTCTGGAAGAATCCTGTTTCTATACCCTTTATTACGCCTTTGAGCATCGGGTACTTTCCCTCTCCCATGGACTGAATCCGCTCTATGTACTTCATCGCCTGCTCCTCTATCTCATCCGTAAGCCGTTCAACAAAGTAGGAGCCTGCAAGCGGGTCTATGGTATTCACAGCGCCGCTTTCATAAGCGATTATCTGCTGCGTTCGCAGCGCTATCATGACTGCTTTTTCAGTTGGCGTTGCATATGCCTCGTCATACGAATTTGTATGGAGCGACTGCGTTCCTCCCAGAACAGCAGCAAGCGCTTCCAATGTCGTTCTTATTATATTATTCTCAGGCTGCTGTGCAGTTAGAGAGCAACCAGCCGTCTGTGTGTGGAAGCGAAGCATCCACGAGCGTGCATCTTTTGCTCCGTATCTTTCGCGCATAATTCTTGCCCACATCCTTCGAGCAGCTCGGAACTTCGCAATCTCCTCGAAGAAATCCATATGGGAGTCGAAGAAGAAACTCAGCCTCGGTGCGAATTGGTCTATTTGCAGCCCTCTTTGCAAAGCCCCCTCAACATATGCTGCACCGTTTGCAAGTGTGAAGGCAATTTCCTGCACTGCTGTGCATCCTGCCTCACGCATATGGTATCC
>JBGOYM010000099.1:0-7836 GCA_041479675.1 Candidatus Methanoperedens sp. | reverse complement strand
TCCTTTCCGAAGAAGCTTCTCATCATTGGGTGCATTTCCATCATCTGCTGGCTTGCTATATCCTCGTACAGCCTGTACATGATGCTGACTGTAAGCAGCAATCCAGTCCCGCCTGCCCCTCCGATCGTACCCATAAGGCTTGCGACAAGCGTGAGAAAACCAATGAAAGCGCCGCCGATGATCGTTACCTTGGGGATATACCGCTGCATGACCTTTTCAAGCGTCCCGCTGCTTCGCCGATATCCAGGTATCTGCATACCCGATTTCTGTATCTTCTCAGCAACGTTCTTTGCGCCCATGCCTGTCGTTTCGATCCAGAAGAGAGCGAATATGATGCCCCCTCCTATCAGCATGAAAGCGTCGGTCAATACATGCAGCACTATCTGCCAGACCGCAGGAGGTGTTGCTCCAATACTGGTAAAATGCGATGAAACCAGAGACGGTATCCAGCCACTGGGACTGTTGATAGGGGCAAGATAATACATGAGACCGTTAACAGGTGTCCCATCTGTCCCATATTCTCCCAGTACCTTAATACCTTTACTTGAAAGAATGAGTCCTATCATCTGGATATTTGCCTGAAGCGCCCTTACAAGGATCATGGGCAGAACGCTTGCATAGATAAGCTTAACAGGGAATCGCCCGCGTGCGCCCCGAACCGCAGCGTGAGCCAGAGGTATCTCGATGCGTGTGCTTTCCACAAACACCACCATGAGATAGATGACAACTGTGCTGACAAGAGCCAGAATACCGCCCTGGACGAGCAGATACTGTATACCTTCTGGTCTCATGAAATAATCAAGACCTGATATGGGTGACGATGGTCCCGCAAGATATATCCATTTAGGGATAAGCCCTATCGGGAGCCCGGTAGTATCCGCTTTCCAGTTAAAAATACCTGTAACGATCTGCTGGGACACACCTGCGATAATGAATAATCCAACACCTGAGCCAATTCCCCATTTGGAGACTATCTCATCCATATACAGGATAAGTATGCCTCCGATACATATCTGGATGAACAGAAGTATTGTGATATAACTGGTAGGCACATTGAGCATGGCTGCAAGTCCAGCATCAGGGCGCATGTAACCGCCCAGTATCTGTGGAAGTGCTTCAAGCGCGACCATCACAAATACGAGAAGTTTCTGCAGCCCCTGGAAAATAGCCTGTTGATGCGGATCGCTCAGATCCATTTTAATTACACCAGCCCCTACAAGTAACTGCAGTACGATCGATGCAGTAACTATCGGACCTATACCCAGCACCATAAGCGAACCCGAGGCGCCGGCAAAGAACGCACGGTAAAGTTCGAAAAGGTCTATCGAGTTCTTATCAAGCCCGAACAATGGTATGTTAGCCAGAGTAAAATACAGCACAAGTATACCAAGCGTCCATCCAAGTTTCTTCTTGAAATGTACGTGACCTTCAGGGCGTTTTACCGCTGGCAATCGGTTCAATAGGGGTGCAAGACTTTCAAAAGCCATATTCTTTACTCAGTAGTCGTCTTTTCAGATAACACTATCACATTTCCCTTTGCTTCTTCTATTTTTTGTTTTGCAACAGAAGAAAACTCGGAGGCAGTGATAAAAAGGGGTTTTGAAACTTTTCCGCTTCCAAGCACTTTCTCAATGCCAAGTTTTTCCAGATTTATATGGAACGCATCCCCTTTTTTTTCAGCCATCTTATCAGCCACAAGCTGTTCAATAGCCTCATCCAGTTCACCGATGTTGACAATTACCTTATCGCCTGCAGTACAAAGAGGTCTCTTGAAGCCGTGCTTTCCAAAGCTCAAACCTCGCTGCATCGACCTTACGAAATGATGCTTGCATGTGCCTGCATTCCCACGTCCTCCGCGGCTTCCTCCGCCGCGTCTGTTCTTGTGCGTACCGCCGCCGAACGATCTCTTTCCGCGGAATTTCTTTGTTTTTTGCTTGCTCATGATTATTACCTCATCTTATTGATCAGGAAATTTATTTCAGCCCCGTGGAATCCCAGGGACCCTCCTTCGAGGGTATTTCTCTTAGTTCCCTTGAGCCCTTTTCTTGCTGGATGCAGCCTGAAAACCGGTTTAAGTTTCGGAACATCCTGGATCGAAGCTTTCCCTTCGCATATTGCTTTTGCCAGTTCATCGAACGACTTGAATTTTGTGTTCTTGCTCAGGTATTCTTCTGTGAGAGCTTTCCTGCCCTCCAGTTTCCCCCTGTTCTTCAATATCAATGCGAGGGTTTCTGGATTTATGTTGCCCCATGCGATATAATCTTTGGCTTTGCGTATCATGCCCTGATAATTGTCTGTTTCAGGGACCAATACACAGTGGTTGATCCTGTCAAGGTTCAGCATTTGAAGAGTATCCCTGATATCCTGCCTTGTCTTCACTCCTCCCCTGAGTCTTACTATAGCGTACATTTATTTCACCTTCATGGTAGTGGTTCTTATGAGCGCATCATAGGTCGCCCTTGCATAGTTAAGGGTTGTCCTTGTTTCACCGGTCGCCCGCGCCCAGACATCTTTTATTCCTGCTATTTCAAGCACTTTCTTGGCAGTTCCGCCTGAAGCAAGACCCAGCCCGCGAGGCGCTGGTTTAAGTTCAACTGTCACGCTTCCGACCTTGCCCTTTACCGTGAATGGCACAGTATGTCCGAGACCGCAGCTGCATTCCCATGAACCGCATCCTCTCTTGATACCTTTGACATTCATTTTTGCTGTATCTATCGCCTTTCTGATAGCGATACCTACCTGAACATCCTTGCCTTCTCCGATCCCGATAAAGCCATCGCCATTGCCGACTATTACAGTGGCTCTGAATTTCACTCTTCTTCCAGAGTCGGTCATTCTCTGCACCATGTTAATATCAAGGACTTCATCTCTTATTTCCGGTATCAGTGCATCCACGATCTTAGACTCCCTGATCGGAAGTCCGGATTCAAGAGCTTCATTCATGGTCGTAACCTGCCCTTCTTTGACAAGTCTACCGAGCCTTGTCTGAGGTACCCATTCTACTTGTTGTTCTTGGAATTCTCTATCTCTCATATTGTTCACCTGAATTCGCTCTGAATCTTCTGCTTCGCAGATTCAAATTGCGCTGATATGTTTGTTTTTCTGAATTTGTCTATGCTTTTTCCATTGATCCTTTCTTCGCTCGGGAATATCTCTGGAACATGAGGGACCTCAAGACCTGAATCCACCGCTCCTTTCAGGGCGGCAAAGATCCGTCCACCTTTTGTCGCGTGGCTCAATCCCAGGTCCAGTATAGCCTGTTCATGTCCATTTTTCTTCGCCCGATAGCCAAACAACAATCCTGCAAGGTATGCAGATGGTAGGTTCCCTGTCCCGCCGGTATAACTATATTTCTTCAATTCAACGGTATTCGCAGAAACGAGGGTAGTATCACCATCTTTAACAGGTATTACCAGTTGTATATTAGTATTTTTCAGGCTTTTTCTCACCACAAGCCTGGGTTTTCTGGAAATAATCAGTTGCTTTCTTGCCCTGTAATCCGTTTTTCCTGCTCTTACCCGTCTGAACTGGACCTTGTATCTTGCTCCTGTCGCCATGATCAGACACCTTTTCCTTTGGTTTGTTCAATGTGAGATTTAAGGTGCGCTCTGCTCCTGTATTCGCCGCCTTTTGCTTTGGCGTACAATTTCCTGTACGCTGAAACATCAATGGTCTTATTTTCCCGGAGTTCCCTGAGCAAACTGCGAAGCGCGCGGATTTTCTTCATCCACATTTCCTTTTTAGGTCTTCGGGCACCTTTTGCACCGCTTCTTGAGCCATGCCCTTTCCTGTGACCGTATGCACGGGTCTCATGCGCCTTGCGTACACGTCCGCGGCTTATTCCTCTGATGGCTCTTTTGCCAACTTTTCCTTCTTCGATCAACTTTCGAATATCCTCGCGCGTCAGAGCATCAGCAATATCTTTTGAAGATTCAGGATTCATCCAGACCCTGTTAACTCCAATATCCATTACTTCTGCTGCCAGACGTCTCTGGTTTGCAAGATCTGTCATGTTACTGTTCCCTCCGTGTGGGGTTCAAAATCTTAAGTCCAAGCTCTATTGCTTTTTTCTCGATTATTTCACGCTTTCTTCCACCCACAGTATGGGCTATCATGACTGCCTGCTTTTCAGCCTTCATGGAATCAAGATCGCTCGGTGTACTCACAACGATCTCTTCAAAGCCTGAAGGATGAAGTCCTCGCACAAGCGCCGGGCTTCCGAACCCTCTTTCTACTCTTGGGCATTTTCCTTTAAGACCATACCTGGTCTTGTTATGGATCCCGTCTGGTCTTCGCCAGTAATCCTTAAGTTTCTTTTTCTTATGGGAATCAGTCTGCAGGAAATGCGGCTTCTTGCTTTTTTGTTTCTTTCTGACATCAAGAAGTCTTTTTGTCTCATCATCAAGAGTAATGAATATCTCTGGAGCTTCAATGACCTGTGCAGTTTTCTCCTCAACTTCTGGTTCGGGCTCGCCTGCTGATTTCTTGATCTTGCCTGCAAGTTTATCTCCAATTCCCTTGATATCCGCGATATCTTTTTCATCTGCTTTCTGGATCGATTCTATTGTTTCATACCCTGCTTCGTAGAGTATTTTTGCCTTGGCTTTTCCAATCCCGTCAAGGGTCGTGAGCTGTTTTATTGCATCTTCTTCCATGTTTTCACCGCCCCTGTTCTACAAGGTAAACTCCATCCTGGAACACCCTGGGGTCGAATCTCTTGATCTTTGTAGCCAGATGGATATTTGCTGCAGTCTGCCCGACATCTTCTTTATTGATGCCTGTAATGATCACCTGATCACCTTTTATCGTGACCTTTGAGTCGCCTTTTATATTGGCTTTTCTTGACTTCTTTTCACCAAGGAAATTATTGATCATTACTTTATTTCCCTCGGTCTTCAACTGGATAGGGAAGTGGGAATATACCACTTTCATCGTATATTCATATCCTTTTGTTACTCCAACGATCATATTCTTCAAATGTGACTCGAAAGTTCCAAGCATTGCCAGTTGTTCTCTTCTTGGAATATCTGTATCTATGACTAACTTGGAATCTTCTTTCTTGATCGTGATCCCCGGATACCATATATCTCTCTGGATCTGCCCGAGCGGACCTTTGATCATTACTTTGATGTTTTCAATAGTAATGTTCACGCCCTCCGGGATTATGATTGTTCTATTAGTTTCCATAACCATCACCTAATAAACATAAGCAAGTAACTGCCCGCCGATGCCATTCTCTCTGGCTTCGGAATGGGTTATTACTCCATTCGGTGTGGTCAGGATGATCGAACCAAAACCTCGTGCTGGCAGGAATCTCTTTTCCCATTTCTCGAATTCAACATTCTTGACAGCGTGTCGCGGTCTGATCACTCCACACTTATTTATTTTTCCTTTAAGCTGTACCTTAAAAATGCCGGATTTTCCATCGTCGATCAATTCGAATTCGCCGATGTATCCATTATCCTTCAGGACTTTCAGCACGCTCCCAATAAGTTTGGAAGCAGGGCTGATAGTACAATCGGATTTGCCTGTATCTTCAGCATTTTTTATTATTGATAATGCATTTGCCAGTGGATCTATTAACATCAAAATCACCTATGTATATTTCTCAAAGCCCATGCTATATGCAATTTCACGGAAACACTGCCTGCAGAGGTATATGTCGTACTTTCGAACAAGTCCTTGTTTTCTGCCGCATCGTTTGCATACATTAGCTCCTCCTCCGAATTTTTTCTTACTTCGTTCCATCTAAACTACCTCCGCACCATATTTTTCTTTGACAAAAGACATGGCATCTTCTTTGGTCAATCTATGAGTCTGTGGTATCTTATGAAATTCGATCTTTCGTTTGCTTATCCTGTATCCTGCCCTTTTCAACGCCACGCTGACATCCATCCCGAAGATACCTATTGAAGGGTCGTATTTCATTCCTGGAAAATCTGTATGTTCCTCGATCCCGAATGAAAAATTACCGTTAGTATCGAACTGGGATTCATTGAGCTTACTCTCGATGATCTTTAAAGCCGTCTTAAAGAAATCGTTTGCCTTATTTCCCCTCAGCGTAACCTTGCAGCCAATGGGTTCTTTTTTCTTTATCGAGAATGTTGGGATGGTCTTTTTTGCCATCGCCCTGACTGGCTTCTGTTTCGTGATCGTCTGGAGCAGTTTTTCTGCGGTCGTTAACCGCTCTCCGCTTTCTCCAGTTCCGATATGAACTGTTATCTTGTCAATGGAAAGTGCTCTCATTGGATTCATTTAAACCACCTTGATCTCAGGGGATGTTTCGCCTATCACATATACATATTTTTCAATGGTCTCGAAATCGGTTCCGTTGGATAACACTACCATGTTCGTTCCTGACCTGCGTACTTTGCGTATCTGCTTTATCTTTCCTATCTCTCCGGAATGTTCGCCTCCTATAACGAGGGCGAGATTTCCAGGTTTATAGGGTATATGTTTTATGATCTTCCGGTCAGGTATCGACAGCATAACTGTATCAAATGTCTTATATTCATTTGATGCAAGAACATTGCTTCCATCATGCAGATTCAGCTGTATAGCTCCTTTTTTCACAATGGTCTTATTATTTATCCTGCATAGTTTGGCTACACCGGGTTCTTCTTTGTAAAGTTTGAACCTGTTATTTGCATCAAGCAGGACGCGGTAATATTCATTAACCGTTGGAAGCGAGATTATATCGAAAAGTCCTGTGATATATTTATAATCTTTCCGGGGTATGCCATCGACCAGTATATTCCCTTCATTGATTATTGCCTTTGCTTCCCGGCTGTTAGTTGCAAGTTTAAGCATGTCTCTTACAACAATGAGTAATGGAATGCCTGTGTGCATGGAATGGCTCCCGGCGTTCGCGCCGACAACCCATGCATGTGTCTTTTTTTCTATCGGCCATGATACTGGGGCCGCTACTCTTCTATGATGTCTGCCCATTTAATCACCCAGGCGTCTTTTATCTTTAATTTCTAATTTCGTAATCATTACATTCGAGGGATGGATAGGTCTTGGTACCTCGGTACCATCTGATTTAGTCACAGTAACGCCGTCAACTGTAATGGTAAATTTATCAAGGTTAACGCCTTCTACTTTACCTTCTGTGTCCCTGTAGTCGCCCCGTAATATTTTTACGGTATCGCCCATCCTGACTGGAATCGTTTTTATCTTGTGTTTTACTTTAAGCTCTTCGCTGAGCATTGCTCCAAGTAATTTATTCCTTAAGTGGAGCGGTGCCTGATATCTGGATTTTCTTTGTTTTCTTGGCTGTGATGATGTCATAATTATCCACCTAAACAATAATCGAAGCTGCCGAAGCTATCTTTGAATACCTCTCAGCCGCTTCCCTGGCTACCGGTCCTTTTATTTCTGTTCCTTTTGGCACGCCTTCGTCATCTACGATCACGCAGGCGTTATCTTCGAATTGTACCCTGAGGCCATCGGGTCTTCTGAATTCCTTTTTCTGGCGTATCACAACTGCCCTGAACATCTGTTTTCTCATTTCAGGGGTTCCTTTCTTGACGCTTACGATAAAGGTATCTCCAATGCCGCCGCGTGGGAGTCTGTTTTTCACTCCTCGGTATTTCAATACAGAAATAACTTCAACGATCCGCGCTCCTGTATTATCTGCGACTTCCATTCGTGTGGCATTGTTAATAGATCGCGGGATCTTTGCTTTCATTCCTCTCATTTTGCCACCTCAATTACAACATATGATTTTGTCTTGGAAAGGGGTCTGCATTCCGCTATTGTTACATTATCGCCCGCTTTTGCGTTTATGCATGGAGGATTATGAGCATGCACCTTGGTCTTCCTTTTTTCGTATCT
>JBGOYM010000098.1:0-7948 GCA_041479675.1 Candidatus Methanoperedens sp. | reverse complement strand
GGAAGAAGGAGATGGTGAATATGATAATGGACATTTTATTATCAAGAAACATCGGATGGTGTAATATCAGAATAGTGGCTGGAATAACGATGATGTCGCTCTTTTTGCTCGCAGGCAGCGCGGGCGCAGTTCCTTCTGAAGAATGGAACCGGACATTCACAGGTGCAGGTAATGCCATCGCTAACTCAGTCCAGCAGACAGAAGATGGTGGTTATATCCTTGCAGGCGAAACATACAACCCGAGTCAATCTGGATGGCTCGTTAAGACCGATGCACGGGGTAATGAACAGTGGAACAGGACGTTCAATGATTCGTACAATGCTAGATCCGTCCAGCAGACCGCAGATGGAGGCTACATTTTCGTGGGCACATCATCGCTCATCAAGACAGACGCAAGCGGCAATGAGCAGTGGAACAGGAAAAATAGCGAGATTGGAACATTAGAATCAGTTCAGCAGACTTCGGATGGCGGATATATTGGCGCAGGATATATCGTGGAACAACCAGGATACGGCCATCCCGATGGCTGGCTCATCAAGGTGGATGCAAACGGAGATGAGCAGTGGAATAGAAGTTTTTGGGGAGGAGGTTTTGGTCCGATTAATTCCGTTCTGCAGACCAAAGATGGCGGATATGCCCTTGCTGGCTTGAAAGGCAAATACGGCGCTCTTCTTATTAAAGTAGATGAAGACGGAAACGAGCAGTGGAACTGGACTTTTGGGGAATTGAACAGGACTTCAGCTAACTCTGTTGTTCAGGCAAATGATGGTGGTTATTTACTTGTTGGAACAATGGATGTACAGACTGGTCTTTTACTTGTTGGAACAATGGATCTTGCTGCCATGTTTGTCAAAATAGATGAGAATGGCAGCATGCAGTGGTGCAAAACCAGGAAATTTAAAGGAAAAGATGCTGCTGTGCCTCATTCTGTCCAGCTTACTGCAGACCGCGGATACATCATCGCTGTAGAGGCGCATTCATACGGGGGGTATAATAAGGACAACTGGCTGATAAAGACTGATGAAAACGGCAACGAGCAATGGAATATGACGTTCGGGGGAGAGCAGGATGACGAGGCGTTTTCCGTGCAGCAAACAGGAGACGGGGACTATATTGTTGCAGGTACCACTTCCTTTGGCGCTGGCAAAAGTTATGCATGGTTGAGAAAAGTTGGCGAAGAACAAACCGGAACTGCAAAAACTCCAGACGCGAGCCCGACTGAAACGCCATTCGCAACCCCAACCCAAACTCTGAGAACAGTTTCAAATGAAACACAAACTGTAAACCCTCTCGAAAAGGCTGCCGGATTTGAGGTTTTTCTGGCAATAACAATACTTCTGGCGGTATATATAGCCGGGAGAAGGAGAAAGTGAAAATGGAGAAATGATATGCTATTGAAAAAAATAGAAGTGCCTAATCCCCCCATTTTTGCTAAACAAAATAGGAAGAGAGCATGAAGACAAAAATTATAGTGTTGTCGGGAATAATCCTGCTGGCCATGGTTTTTTCGATTGATATTGGCGTAGCGCAACCAAATGGCACACCCAAAGCGAGTCCATGGATTCAAGCATTCATTGAAAGAAGCTTTCGAACTTTGAAGCAAGAATTTTTAAATCTTGTGTGGATAGGAAATTGGGATAAGTTTAAAGATGTTTTGATAGACTCAAAATTTGAATACAACAATAGACCACACTCTTCATTTGGGTATAGAAGTCCTTTTGAAACTATGAATGATGTGATTATAAATTTACCCCAACATGTCTGTGGACACTAACACTAACACTTCTAATCTAACGCTGTTCTTAAAAGACAATCAAAATAATTCGGTAGAGAATGCGATCGTTTTGGTTTTTAGCAATAACCGTTATGATCACCGATTCACTAATCTTTCTTGCATTATAGATTCCAATGGCACATGCAAATTCATATTGGGGGACGGCAATTATTCCACAGAGGCTAAAAAGGGTCTGCTTTTTGGTGAGGTAAAAGTTGGTTTGGAACCGGGAGCAGATCAAGAATTAACTCTGAATGTTAAAGAAAATTATTTGAAGTATATACTTTTGATATTGATTAAATTATATGTTAAATTATAGTGTTAATATACCCCTCCCCGAACAGCGCCGCATCGTCGCCTACTTTGATGAGCTTCAGGCAAAGGTGGACGCGCTCAGGCGCCTCCAGGCTGAGACCGGCGCCGAACTGGATGCGCTGCTGCCGGCAGTGCTGGATAGGGCGTTTAAAGGGGAGTCATGAAAAATCCGTTACGGATTATATCAGGAAGGTATAATATCCTTATAAGAGATATTAATGGACGGAAGAATAATGACTTTGCAACTTAGAAACGAGAATCAGATATTGCAGGAGCTAATGGATAACTGCAAAAAGATAATCGGGAAAAACCTGAAAGCTATTGTACTCTTCGGTTCTCGCGCAAGTGGAACGGCAAAAAAATATTCAGATTTTGATGTTCTTATTATTGCAGATAATCTCCCCCAAAACTGGCGCCAGCGGGATACGATTATTCTTGATCTTGACAGGCATGGGATTTTTGATCTACTTCTTTATACAGGCGAAGAACTGGAAAACGCCATAAACGCAGCAAATCCAGTTATCATGAACATCTTTGATCGACCTCATAAAATACTTTATGGCAAATCATTCATAGACCGGAAAGCTCGATTGTATACTGATGAAATAGAACAGCGTCATATACTCCGATTGGGAAATAACACATGGAAAATATCAGGTGGAATCAATGTTTGAGCCTGCAAAAATATCGGATGCATTTATTACAGAATCCAGGCTCGATCTACTATCAGCAAAGCTTCTCTTTGATAAGGAAATTTACAGTAGAGCCGTATATTTTGCCCAGCAGTCCTCTGAGAAAGCAATAAAAGCATGCCTTGCGCTTCGTAATATCATCTCTGGAGAGCACAAAGTAACAGCATTCTTTGAAGAAGAATTCAGGAATGATTTTGATAGTGAGGTTTTTGCAGAAATATTGGGTAATTCACGGGAGCTTGAGGTTCAGGGGATAAAAACAAGATATCCTCTTTTTTCACGTCCAGATATGCCGATGTGGATCCCATCGCAGGAGTATACGGAAGAGGATGCAAGAGAAGCGATAAGAAAATCAAGTTTCATACTGGATTCATTGGAGAAGTTCATTAAGTCCCAATCGCAATAAGCCCACCCTCTTGAGGTTTGTAGAAAGCGCCGCATCGTCGCCTACCTCGACACTCTTCAGGCAAAGGTGGACGCGCTCAGGCGCCTCCAGGCAGAGACTGGCGCCGAACTGGGTGCGCTGCTGCCGGCTGTGCTGGACAGGGCGTTCAGGGGGGAGTTGTAGAAATCTACATTTTTTCCATTATTTCCAGAAATTCCTATCCTCTTCCAGAACTTCGTCTATCTGTTTCAAAGCTACTTCCTTTGGCACTTTTATTTTCTCTAACTTACCTTCTTTCAATAAATATCTAGTAAAGGTTTCCATTTTCAAGCTTCCTATTTATCCAATTTATCAGTTCTGAATAGGATATTTTAGGGATATATAGACAACGCCGGATATATGGGTATCTAATTTAAATCCGTTCTTTTTTAGGGACTTTCGCTTCAATTTTTGCGATTATGAAGTCGATTATTCCTTTGTTAAGCACATTACCGCCTAATTTCTGATTAATGGCAATAATGTCATCTGTGCTTGGAATTATAATATCCTTTTTCGTTGCTGGCATTGGTTACACCTGGATCATTTGCTTATCCGCACCTGAACCTGCGCAACTCAGGCTCGCTGCCGGTGCAGGGGAATGGGGCTGTGGTCTGGTGAGAGAGGGAGGCGCAGAGGGTAGTGTTATGGGACATGATATTTCCTATTCTTCTTACCTTTGCTGAATTACTGGTTCATAAAGTCTGTAAGTCAAATGATTATTTAATGAAAGTATCAACTACCCTGATAGCATCACGAGCTTCATCCAGAGAAACATGCGCATGCAAAAATATATATAAAGAAACATTTCTCTATTCAGCAGTGGTACTAAATGGATCTAATTGAAAAAGCGAAAGGATTTTTATCGGAACCAACTCGAGCCTTCGAGACATCAAAAGAAGAACCCCCGGAAGAGGCAGTAAAGTATTACCTATTCATATGGGGTGCGCTCCTTCATGTTTTCACATATATGCTGGGCGGGAGGTGGCATATCCCAATGGCAATTACCGGATTTTAGATAAATGAAAGCAAAAAAAGGCAAAACAAAGATCATAACTGCTGTCCTTACTATATTTTTCCTTATTGTTATTGCTTATTTTCTCATCCCCCAGGAAAGTGACAAATGGAGCGTAAGCAGTAATGGAGTTTTATCTTATCCTGAAAACAGGGGTAAAGTCGATGTAAGTGTGCTTAAAACTGAATCAGGCAGCAACTACACTCTTGAAACAATTTCGTTTCAGAGCAAGGATTATACAGTGGAGGGACTCCTTCGCATCCCGTCCTCAGAGAAAAAGGTGCCTGCAGTTGTTCTCCTGCCCGGAGCTACCGTGCCTAAAGAAGGAACGCAGGGGCTTGCGCAGATATTATCCGGCATGGGATACGCCAGTCTGGGAATTGAGCAGCGCAACCGCGGCGGGGTGAATCCCCAGTACGATTTTGGGCTTTTCAAAGACGGGAAAGAGCCGGTTGAGCATAAGATGGTATTTGACGCCCTGCGGGCTGTGGATGTCCTTAAGCAGGACACGCGCATCGATGCAAACCGGATAGCTGTCATCGGAGAGAGCAACGGGGGGCGGTTCGCCATTATTGCAACGGCTATTGATCCTGATATTAAAAGCGTCATCGGGATCAGCACGAGCGGTTATGATATGGAAGCACAGCTTGCTGGCGTCAGGGATGAGACAGCGCTTCGGTTCTATCGTTCCATTGACCCTGATACTTATCTGAATTCCTTACCTCCGCGAAAGCTCGTGATGATGCATTCGGTCAACGACAGCATCATCCCTATGGAGCTTGCTGAAAATACCTTTAGAAAAGCTAAAGAACCGAAAATGTTCTATAAGATTGTTACGGGGAACCATGGATTCAGTGAAGGTATGAGGGGGCCCCTTGAAATTGAGTTGAGGTTCATGTTCAGATAAGATGCCCTGAAGATTCTTTAAACTTCCTGTATTAATAATCTATTCATTAGATAACTTTAATAGCCATTGAATGGAGTATAGCGGGTCATCAGGGGCTGTGGCCTAGTCCGGCATGGCGACGGGCTCCAGCGGAAAACTGGAAAGACCCCGGAAAGACCCCGGAATTAATTCCGGGGAATTCTGAGGTATAGCTCCGGTGTGTTATGATGAGCAACGGGTCAACCGAGCGAACCGGACGCGGTAAGCAGTGAGGAACCGTTGGAGCACTGAACGTGCTGCTCAAAAGTGCGCCTAAAACCTGGCGTTTTCGGAGAGACCCGTCGATCGTGAGTTCAAATCTCACCAGCCCCATACATTAACACGTTCAATGATCTTTATCCGTACTCGAACTCCCTTTTCGCCTTCATCAGATCCCCGATCTTCATGGATGTAAGAAGCTCAAAGACGATAAGCATCAAGAAAAAGATCAAGAGGTTAAAAGCCACAGCGGGCGCGCCTTTATATACTGCAATAATAGAAGCGATTATCGGCGCAGCGACAGTCCCCAGAACACCAGACAGGTGCATGAGAGCTCTTTGTTTTCCTGAAGCTTTCAGATATGAAAACTGATCAATTCGCAGCGTCGGCTCGACTTTAGCAGGTCCATTGAGGTAATAATGTGTGAACCTGATGCCAGAAAGAGTACCTGTCAAATAATGTGAAAGTGGGTGCAAGGTGGCCATCAGTGCAAGCGCGCTTATGTAGAGCATCCAGTCAGAGTCAATGAGGAAAACCAGGATCAGAACAGCGATCGTGACCGCACCCTCGAGAAGGTTCCCCATGGGTACGCTGAGAGTGAACCGCACCCTTTCGCTGAACCTTTTAAGGCTTAGTTCTTCCAGATCTTGCAGCAACAAGTCATCGTTTTTCTTTTCCCTCTTGATGATCTCGACAACTTCACGAAAAACCTTTTCACTGTAGTCTGTTTTTAGGGTGTTGATCTTATTTCTTAACTCTTCAGGTCTCATATTATCTTCTCAGATGTTCGCAGTTCCCTGCCACTATCTTCTCAAGCCTGCCCTCACCGGTTTCAATGATCAGCGCGCCATCACTATCCACCCCGACCGCTTCTCCGTAAATTATCCGCGACTGGGTCGTTATTTTTACCCACTGGCCTATGGTTGCTGACATCATTCTCCATTCTTCCATTATGGATGTGAAACTCTCCTTCTGGAACTTAAGATAAAGGGCTTCAAGCTCAATGAGCAATTTCTGCACGAACTCAACACGGTTAATATCATAGCCCAGTTCGTTCTTAAGCGATGTTGAACTGTCCCTGAACTCCTCAGGAAATGTTTCTGTATCCACATTTGCATCAATTCCCACACCTACCACTACATACTGAATGGAATCCATTTCAGCCCCTATCTCGGTAAGAATGCCGCATACTTTCTTTCCATTGATCAGCACATCATTTGGCCATTTTATTTTTGCAGGAAGTCCAAAGTTGCGAATGGTCTTTGCAACAGCAACGCCTGCAAGAAGCGTTATTCTCGGTGCATGCAGCGGCTGCATCCTGGGTTTTAGCACAACGGAAAGCCATATTCCACCTTCAGGGGATATCCATTTGTGCCCCATACGTCCCCGTCCTCCTGTTTGGGATTCTGCTATGACCACCGTCCCTTCATCCACCGAACCTGCCATATCGCGCGCCAGTGTATTAGTGCTCTCTGTTTCTTTGAAATAGTGGATGTTTTTCCCCATCATGCTGGTTTTAAGACCTGCTTTTATTTCTGCCGGGGCAAGTACGTCTGGCGAGCCCACAAGCGTGTACCCCTCTTTTGTTGACGATTTTATCATATATCCATCATATAAGATTCTCAAGTATCTTATCTTTTATTGTGCCCTTCATTTACTTTCTCCGGAACTCCGGATATAAGCCCCGACAGCAGCGGTGATCGCAGCCACTTTTTTATCTTCCACCCCAAGAGCTGAAGCAAGGGTTGTACCCTTCTCCTTTTCTGACTCGATCACTTTTTCCACCTCTGCAATTATATTGTGGTCATCTATAAAATGAGTGGTAAGCTCACCTCTCCTGAAATATTCATTGTTCATTACGGCTTTGTGGAAGGGTATATTAGTAGTTACACCGACGATTATGTATTCGTATAGAGCACGCTTCATTCGTTCTATCGCTTCATTCCTGTCCCTGCCCCATACTGTTAGTTTTGAGATGAGAGAATCGTAGTAAGGCGTGATAGTAAATCCTGTATGGACTCCGCTGTCAACACGCACACCAGGACCACCTGAAGAGCGGTATCTGCGCAGCTTTCCGGGCGAAGGAGTGAAATTGTTGAGCGGATCTTCAGCGTTCAACCTGCATTCGATCGCCCACCCTGTCTGCTTGATATCCTTCTGTTGATAACTCAGCTTTTCACCTGCCGCAATCCTCAACTGCTCCTTGGCAAGGTCTACACCTGTCACAACTTCAGTGATCGGATGTTCTACCTGAAGCCTTGTGTTCATTTCAAGGAAGTAATAATTCCCCTTTGAATAAAGGAACTCGATGGTTCCTGCGTTAGAATAATTGATGGCTGCGGCAGCCTTTACCGCATCAGAGCCCATCTTTTTTCGCAATTTCGGTGTCATTATGGGAGATGGTGACTCCTCTATAAGTTTCTGATGCCTCCTCTGTATCGAGCATTCACGGTCTCCAACGTGTATAATATTCCCGTATGAATCTGCAAGTATCTGGAACTCGATATGCCGCGGCTCTTCAAGATATTTTTCTATGAACACTGTTGAGTCGCTAAATGATGATTTTGCTACCCTCTGGGCCGACTCG
>JBGOYM010000097.1:0-8011 GCA_041479675.1 Candidatus Methanoperedens sp. | reverse complement strand
AGGTCTCCCTCAGGGACACCGAGTATCCCGGCACCCACTGCTTCTTCCATAGCAAGTCCGCATTCGCGTTCAAGACACCAGGGTATCCTTGCGATGCCTGTCGTGATCCTTTCCTTTACTTCTTCAAGTGTATCACAGTTGATTATTCGTTCATTCAGCGAGTTCGAAGCTTTTTCAAACAGGCTTTTGTGGACAGCTTCAAAGCGCTTTCTTACCTCTTCCACGATATTAGCCAGAGGAGCTGTTTCCTTGTTCCCGTTATCCCTTCTGACAATAGTTGCCACATTGTTCTTCAAGTCCCGCGGACCTATCTCCACGCGCACTGGCACGCCTTTCATTTCCCACCTGTAATACTTGGCTCCGGGGCGCTCATCACTTGTGTCAAGAGCAACACGAATTCCATCTTTTTTCAGCAGTTCTGCAACATCGTTGCATGCTTTTATTATGTACTCGCTCTTTCCGAAAATGATGGGGATGACCACAACCTGAGTAGGGGCCACTTCAGGAGGGAACACAAGACCCTTATCATCACCGTGAACGGATATGAGGGCTGCAATGCTGCGCTCTGAGATGCCGTAGCAGGTCTGGTGGGCATAAACCTGCTCGCCGTTCAGGTCTTCGTATTTTATATCGAATGTCTTTGCAAAGTTAATCCCGAGATGATGAGCAGTGCCTATCTGCAGCGTCTTGCCATCAGGCATCAGCGTATCCACAGCCATCGTGTAATCCGCACCGGGGAACTTATCCCAGTCCGGACGCTTTGAGACTATCGTTGGTATTGCAAGCCGCCTGTAGAACTCCTGGTAAATGCAAGTGGCTTCCTTCACCTGCTGTGCAGCTTCATACCAGGTAGCGTGGACCGTGTGCGCCTCTTTGAACGAGGTTATCTCACGAAGACGGATAAGGGGGCGGGTGTGTTTTGTTTCATACCTGAAAGTATTGACGATCTGGTAGATCTTGATGGGAAGGTCGGCATGTGAGCGCACCCATACCTTATACATGGGATAAATAGCAGTTTCGGATGTCGGTCGCATCGCGAGCTTGACGTCAAGCTCATTCTTGCCGCCATGGGTGACCCAGTACACTTCATTCTCGAAGCCTTTTATATGCTCAGCTTCCTTCATGAACTCTGTCTCAGGAATAAGCAAAGGAAAAAGCGCTTCCTGGTGGTCTTTATCAAGCAGTTCGCGGATAATGGCGTAGGTTCGCTTCCGCACATCAAAGCCGAAGGGGAACCAGACATACAGCCCCTTTACAGGGTAGCGCACGTCCATTATTTCTCCTATCAGGAGAAGTTCATTATACCATTCGCTGAAGTTTGATTTTGATGGAAGTGCTGATTTTTTTTCTTCTGTTTGCTTTTCTGCCATGAAGGTCACTTGGATGCTAATATTGTCTTATTGGCTAACTTTACCACTTGATCATGTTGTACATTATCGGGTTGCGGTGTGTCAGTTCATGCATTATTTTTACTAACTCTTTTTTAGGGACGTTGATGGATCTCTGTGAGATCCGGTAAACATCCTCTACCTCGACCTTCCCGTAATAGCTCAGCAGTTTCACTATCCTCATGACGGTATTTTTTTGCCTCTCGTGCTCCCGGGTCTGGTATGTGCGTATGGCTCGCAACAGGTCAATTCTACGGAACTCCGGCCAGAACGGTGCGCAAAAGTAAGCTGCGCATTCATTCCCGTTCGCCTGCCAGGGAAGGAAATTGGATATTCTCTCATCGCCTCCTGTCCTGATAATGAGATCGACGCATGGAACTGAACCGCCTGATGGATACATATTCTTAGAGATAGTTTCCTCATTGATATCCTTAAGGGAAAGCCTGCCATTTCTAATTTTTCGCGCCATGGCTTGCGTCGCGTCCACGAGTTCCTGTCTTCCCCCATAAGCCAGCGCCACGTTGAGATACACACCGTCGTAATTTTTTGTGATATCCTGCGCCCGTCTTGCCGCGGACTGCAGATTGGGGGGAAGTATGTCGATATTTCCTATCACCCGAACTCTCATCCTGCGCATGTGGGTGCGCTCGTCACTGCATATTTTGTCAAACTTTATCCCGATAAGGTCAAAAAGCTGGTTTTTCTCGTCGTCAGTCCTTTCAAAGTTCTCTGTTGAAAAAGCATAAACAGTAAGCTGTTTTATGCCGAGATCAAAGCTCCAGTCAAGAACCTTTTCAGTAGAATCTGCCCCTTTGAGGTGACCATAATAATATGAAAGACCTTGTTTTTTTGCAAAGCGCCTGTTGCCATCCATTATTATCGCAACATGCGATGGGATAGGATTGCCTCTTATTTCACTGACAAGCAATTCTTCATATCCACCATATAAAATCCCTGTTATATTCAATCTATCACTTAACTTATTAATTACTAAACATGTATTAAAGTTTACCTGAAATCTCCAAGCCTGCGCTGTTCTTCCTTCTCCTGTTTTTCCGGCTCCTTAAGAACCCTGCCTATCTGCCTCAAAACTTTCATTGCGGTCTTAGTTCCGATGATCCTTGCGATTGCATTCTGGTCAGCCGTCAGTAGCGCTTCCATACCCCTTATTCCGGCTGTGTAGAGTTTGCGCGCCCTGACCCGTCCGATGCCCCGTATCTGGATAAGCTCAAGCAGTTCAGGGCTCGCCCCATATTCAACGCGCTGTGCAAGTTCCTTTGCTTTCATGGCGCATGAGCGTTTCTGGTCTATTCCAAGCTCTGCCATGGAATGGACAAGCCATACCGAGGTCTCAGAAAGAGACCTTATATCTCCTTCACCTATTCCGAATTTCTTGACAATATCCTCTTCTTTTATCTCATTTATCCAGTCAAGCATCACGCACGCGGTCTTGACCTCAGAAAGGAACCACTCATAGTCCTTCATGAACTGCGGCGGGATATGCACGAACTCACCACTGTGTTCCATTATGAAATCACTTATCCATTCATAATCATTAGAACGCAGGTACAGAGGGCGCATATCCGGGGTCTTGCTTATGAGATGGAGCAGGGTAAGTTCATTATACCTGACGCCTTTTTCTTCAATTCTCTCCATTCCTTCAAGGATTATTGAGGCTGAAAGCGGGTCAATGTACAGCCTGGATACAAGTTCCCCGAGCCTGGTGGCAAAAAGACCGTTCTTTTCGATCACGAATTTTTTTTCTACAAGGAACGCGATCACTTTTTCAATGACCGCTTTGAGGCTCCATGGTTCCTGTTGCGTTGAGTAGAAAGTCCCGCTCATGAACGAAAGCAGTTCTTCCATGCTCCGGGCAAAACCTGTGGCTATCGTTGAAAGTATATGCGTGCGAAGCGCGTTCTCGCTTCCGAGCTTTGACCAGATCTTTTCAACCTTAGCTAGCACGTACTGCTGCATCAGTTCTTCAAGTTCGTCGTATGTTTTTGCGATAAGGACTGACTCACCATACGGGTCAAGGCGCGGTCGCCCAGCCCGTCCTGCCATCTGCTTGTACTCAAGCACTGGGATCGGGGTGAGACCAAAGTTGGCATCATACCTGCGGTAGCCTTTGATTATGACCCTTCGGGCAGGAAGATTCAGCCCTGCAGCAAGGGTAGGTGTGGCAGATATGACTTTTATAATTCCGTTACGGAATCCTTCCTCGATGAGCTTTCGCTGCTCAGAGATAAGCCCGGCATGGTGGAAAGCGCTTCCGTTCTCGATGCAAAGGGCAAGTTTTTGCGCTGTGTCAACCTCACTTGATTCCTGCATTTCGGCTGATATGAGATTCAATTTTTCTTTTGTTTCACCTGATATCAGGGATGATATCGAAGTTCCCACGCGCGATGCCATTCCTTCGGTATTCTTTCGGCTGCTCTCAAAGATCAGGCACTGCCCGCCTTCAGCCAGTGTATCGGCGACAAGAGAAATTGCTGCATCCCTGGATCTTTCTTTGATTTCCCTCTGGCTGTGGTCACTGAAATTTATTGCATTCCCGAAGAATACTCCTTCTTTCAATATTATGGGGCGCCACTCGCTCACCACAAGTGAGGCGTTAAGCCATTTTGCTATCTCATCTGCATTGCCTATGGTGGCTGAAAGCGCGATTATCTGCATCCCTGGATTTATCTGCCGCAGCTTTGCAAGAACTATCTCAAGCGTTGGTCCTCGGTCTGGCGAATCTATCAGGTGTATCTCATCTGCTACAACTACTGATATTTCCTCCATCCAGCGGCTCCTGTTTCGAAGGAGCGAGTCAACTTTTTCGGACGTAGCGACTATGATATCGAATTGCCCGAGCCAGTCGTCGCGCGAGTCAAAGTCTCCTGTCGCGATGCCTGTGGACACACCGCGCCCACTGCTTTTTATTATGGTCTCAAATGCGCGGAAACGGTCGTATTTTTCGGATGCAAGGGCGCGAAGCGGGACGATGTAAAGGGCTTTTCCGGGGTTGATCTCGTTCATTATAGATTTCAGCATGACGAATTCCGCCAGCAGGGTTTTTCCTGAGGCTGTGGGGATGGCAGCAACGATGTTTTTGTTTTCGAGAAGACCGGCTTTGATGGCGTCAGACTGGGGGGGGTAGAGTTCTGTGATGTTTGAATTATGATAAAAAATTTTTATAGGATTTGCAAGGTTGAGGTCTTGTATGTTTATGCTATTATCAATATGATGGACTTGATTAATTTTATTAGCAGTAATAAATTCAACTTCTCTATCATGTAGATTTTTCAATGATGTTTCTTTTATAGATATTTCTGTTTTTATATGAAAATGATTTTTACAACAATCTTTCTCTGATTTAAGAAGCACTCGATTACATTTTTTTCCAGATGGGAGAATATGCATACATCGAAGATAATCATGTTTCAAATATATTTGACACTTTTCAAAATCTAATATTTTATCCTTATTATCTTTTCTTAAGAAGCAAAGCAGTCGCTTATCCTCATCATAATGTAATTTTGATTTGATCCAATCTGGTGGTTCGATTTTAAGTATTATTAATTCAATACCATCTTTGGTCAGGTCATTTATTTTGATATCATCCGGTGGATTCGAGACAACAATTTCTATAGCTCGAATAATTTTCCCCTCGTTATTTAACAAACTTATATCTGGTCGTTTTCCATTTTCTAAACCTTTCTCGCGTTGGATATTGTTAATATTTCTCAGAATATCAATTCGTTGAATTCTACGTTCCTCTTCTTGTGAATTGGAATGGGAATCTAAATTAATACCCACATAAAAGGGTTCTTTTTTATCCAAATATTCATTCAAAAGGCGATAAATTTCATCTTTAGCATTTGAATGTGCTATTGTTTCAGGAGAATGAACATGGTTTTTTAAAGCGAAATGATGTTTTCTAATTTCTCCCTTCTTTGGAATAACATCTTTTCGTTCATTGTTTTCTTCATAGCAAAGTCTGCAAATGAATGGTTCAAATTCTTTTTTCTCATCTTTTGTGAAATCATAAACATATCTTAATTTTAGATTCTTATCATAAGCCCATTCTAATTTTACCATTTTTTGACCTTATGAGCTTGGAGCAAAAATAGCTTTTTATTGCGTTATGATTTTAACCACAGAGTCGGCTATGAACGCGGTTCATAAATGAACATGAAAAATGGAACAACTTCAACCGCTTATGAAGTGCGCTGTCGCAACGCCCCCGATGCAAGTAAATTAAGTGAGCAACTTCAACCATTATCTTGATTATTATACCCCGCAGTTCTGCTGCGGTTGGGTGTGCCGGCGTGCCTTGAAGCACAGGAAAGAAAGAATAACAAAAAGGATATCAAAAAAATGAATGTAACGGCACTATATCCACCGGGGTTAAAATCCCACCGTACAGGTCTGCTCCTGTACGAAGAGAACGGGAAGTGCGATGCTGCGAAGCATTGTGCGGAGTTCCCAAGTATCGGAAATCACAGCCCTGAACAACAAGTGAACCAGAAGTGGCCTTATCGTGATGTGACGCTCCCGTCACAAGCGGAAACTTGAGCAGAATAGTGAACGATGGGGTGATCATGGCAGAGATGATTTCGAAAGCTCTCCTGTGTGACCAAGGGAGGTCTCATGGCATCCTCCCTGAAGTGGAGTTAACACCCTACACGTTTCCGGGTCAATGAACTCAACTGAAGGGACAGAGGTAGCCGAGGTATAACCTTATGGGAAAGCCAGAGCAATGCGTTATGAGACGTCGGAAGAACTCATAGTAGCGATGACGGTTGAGCCAGTGAAACAGAGAACCTGCATCGATGGATGCAGGGGGCGACTCTGTCAAGGGAAAACTCGACCGAGCAAAGGAGTTCCAGTCTGGATAGAGTTGAGGTGAACAGCACGATAACACCAATCGGAATAAAAGAAGATACCAGAACGGTAAGTAATGCCGAAACGGCAATAAAACGCTCTCTGGTGACAGTATGTGAAGATAGTGGAACAACTGCTGCAAGCCAAAACCAATGGAGACAGTAAATGGAAAAGTGGAATCAGCAATACCATGACAAATTCAAGGCATTTGCCCTGATACACAAAGTATGGGATCAAAAGAACCTTGAAAAGGCATGGAAAAGCGTAAGGGCAAATAGAGGAAGTGCCGGAAGCGACAACATAACCATTGAACAATTCGAACAAAATCTACCGCAAAATTTAGCCGAAATACAGAGACTGCTCAAAGAGAAACGCTATGAACCCAGCCCGGTCTTAAGAGTATTGATCCCAAAAGATAACGGGAAGATGAGGAAACTTGGGATTCCGTATTTGTTTAGCTCATGCACAATTCGCGTCTGAGCACTTTTTCAAGCTCTTGCCGAATAAGAAGGAGAGATTGCTCCCTCCCCCTCTTCTCAGAACGGTACGTGAAAGTTTCCTTTCATACCGCTCAAGCATTTTATAACCCTTTAATTCGGGCAGCAGTTATTTATCATGGTCTTGGTTTCTGGTTTTGTTACATTCTTTACTTTACCCCAAACACTTTTTGCTAAACCTTTTAGTTTCTTGACTCCCTGTTTTATTTTGCGTAAAATAAAATAGTCTTTATCAAGATACGGGTTCATATCTAACTTTAATCTCATATGTCTTACAATTTTTGTATCCGATAGGAGTTTCAGTTTCTTATCTCCTTCAGAAAACACCCAGTTTCGATTTCCTTCTGAATGCCAATATCTATCAGCAATCCATTTATTGGTTTTTTCAGGATGTCTTCTTTTAGCCCAATGCCAGAGCATATTCCAAATCCTTGAATCAAGTTTTTTGAATATTTCACTGGATACAACAGGTTGATGATAATTACTCCATCCTGTTATAACTGGATTAAGAGCATCGATTAAATCTTCTTGTTTCCATGCTTTTCCTCTCTTGATGATATCACTGATCTTTTCAGTAACTTTATCAATAGATTTGTTAGATGGTTTAACAAGAAGTTTACCCTTGTACTTTCTGAAATTCCATCCCAGAAAGTCAAAGCCACTGTCAATATGGGTTATCAAGGTCTTCTCATCTGACAGCTCCAGACCTCTATCTTTCAGGAATTCTTTTATCAATTCTTTAACTTCTTTCGCTATTTCTTCGGTATTGGCAGTGACGATAAAATCGTCGGCATATCTCACATAATTTACTTTATTTTTTGAAGAAAGTTTCATGTTTCTTTTGCCACTCTCGTTTTTGTGGTATTTATCCGCAAGCATATTCTCAATTCCGTCCAATGTCATATTGGCCAGAATTGGTGATATTATACCACCCTGTGGAGTTCCTGCTTTCGTTGAGAAGAGCTGGCGTTCAAATATGTAACCAGCTTTTAGAAATTGTTTCAGAACTGATTTGTCCATTGGGATATTGTCTATTAACCATTGATGAGAGATGTTATCGAAACAACCTTTAATATCTCCTTCAAGTATCCATTTGGGAGAGGTTTCCTTGCTCATGCAGACGAAAACTTGTTCACAGGCATCATGTGTGCTTCTGAATTTTCTGAAGCCAAATGATGTTCTATCACCTGTTGCTTCTGCAATCGGCTCTAATGCCAGGGCATAGAGTGACTGCATTGCTCTGTCATACATTGT
>JBGOYM010000096.1:0-8049 GCA_041479675.1 Candidatus Methanoperedens sp. | reverse complement strand
ATACCCAGCAAAGCGATATTGATATCTGTATAGTTTCACCTTCCTGTAAAGATAAAAAGGGTTTATTGAATGAAATATACAGGAAACTGGATGTATTTTCAAAAAAATATGATGTCAGGTTTTTTGAAGAACTGCCGCTTTATATTCAAATCAATATCATAGAAAATAACAAGATCATATACTCAAAAAATGTATATGAATTATACGAGTATTTCTATTGTTTCAGGAAGCTCTGGGGGGACCAGGAAATGAGACAAAAGGTAACAGCCGCAGAAATGGCTGAAATTCTTAGCTAAAATACCATAAATTAAATAACACTGCAACCAATTAAGCCCCAGAAACATGCCACCGGTAAAACTCACAGACACGACACTCAGGGACGCCCACCAGTCTCTCATCGCCACCCGGATGAGGACAAGAGATATGCTCCCCATATCAGAGAAGATGGACGAAATAGGCTTCTTCTCCCTTGAAGTATGGGGCGGCGCGACCTTTGACTCCTCGATACGCTACCTTAACGAAGACCCATGGGACAGGCTTCGCGCTCTTAAAAAGACCATCAAAAAGACACCTCTCCAGATGCTGCTGAGGGGGCAGAACCTCGTTGGTTACAGGCATTATTCAGATGACATCGTTGTGAAATTCGTGGAGCACGCGGCTGAGTCTGGTATTGATATCTTCAGGATTTTTGATGCTGTTAATGATGTAAGGAACATGGAAGTATCCATTAAAACTGCAAAACGCGTGGGTGCCCATGTGCAGGGAACAGTATGCTACACCATAAGTCCCGTACACCCCATCCCACTGTATGTCAAAATGGCAAAGGAGCTTGAAGAAATGGGGTGCGACTCTCTGTGCATAAAGGACATGGCAGGTCTCATATCGCCAAAGAACGCTTATGATCTTGTCAAAGCCCTGAAAGAAGAGATAAGCATCCCGGTTGACCTGCACTCTCACTGCACAAGCGGCATGGCTCCCATGAGCTATCTCTTTGCGTGTGAGGCAGGAGTGGACATCCTGGACACAGCATTCTCACCCTTTGCATGGGGCACATCCCAGCCGCCCACTGAGACCATGGTGGCTGCTCTGAGGGGGACGCCTTACGAAACCGGTCTTGACCTTATCCTGCTCACTGAGATCAAGAAATATTTCGAGGATATCAAGGAAAAATACCGGGGCATCCTCGACCCCATATCCGAGCGGATCGACACAAATGTATTGAAATACCAGATCCCAGGAGGCATGCTCTCAAATCTTGTATCACAATTAAAGGAACAGAACGCGCTTGATAAATACGAAGCCGTGCTGGCTGAGATGCCAAGGGTGCGCGAGGAACTTGGCTATCCCCCGCTTGTGACACCGACGAGCCAGATAGTAGGCACACAGGCCGTGCTTAATGTTCTGATGGGAGAGCGCTACAAGGTGGTGCCGAAAGAGGTAAGGGATTATGTTAAAGGACTGTATGGACGAACTCCTGCCCCCATCAGCAAAGAGATAATCGCGAAAATACTAGGAGATGAAAAACCCATCACCATCCGCCCCGCAGACCTGCTTCCACCTGAGCTTGAAAGGGTCACAAAAGAAGCGCAGGAGCTAGGGATCGTCAAGAAACCGGAGGACATACTCACGTATGCCCTGTATCCTGCAATAGCCCCCAAATTCTTAAGGGGGGAGACAAAGGAAGAGATACTTGAGATTCCAAAACCCGGCAATGGAAAGGCTGCACCATTACCCACAGAGTTCAGGGTAGAAGTTGACGGAGATGAATTCAATGTGAAGATCCTTTCTGTGGGCGGAGGAATGGCTATTAGCGCTGCGCCCGGACAGGATCGCCCTAAACAGATGGACGGTTCAATAACTGCCAGCATGCAGGGCATGGTACTCAAGATAAAGGTCAAAAAGGGCGATAGTGTTGCCAAAGGCGATGTTGTGATGGTGCTTGAAGCTATGAAGATGGAGAACAACATCCACGCACCGCACGGCGGTACCGTAAAGGACATATTCGTAAAAGAAGGCAATACCGTGAGCGCCGGCGATGCGCTGCTAATGATCGGGTAGATATGTTCAGAAAAGTATTGATCGCCAACCGCGGAGAAATCGCGATCCGTGTAATGCGAGCATGCAGGGAGCTTGGCGTAAAGACAGTGGCTGTATATTCGGAAGTAGATAAGAACGCGCTCTTTGCGAAGTATGCGGATGAAGCATATCCGATCGGTCCCGCTCCCGCAAGCCAGAGTTACCTTAACATGGATGTCATTCTGGATGTGGCGCATAAGGCTTCCGCTGAAGGGATACATCCCGGTTACGGTTTCCTTTCAGAGAACGCGGAATTCTCTGAAAGGTGCGAGAAAGAAGGAATAAAATTTATCGGACCTTCTGGAAAAGCCATAAAGAGCGTGGGCAGCAAAATAGCTGCAAAAAAAACCATGGCTGCCGCCGGTATCCCCATAATACCCGGAAGCAAGAGCGGTATTAGTGACTTAGATGAAGCCCGGGATATAGCCTCCAGTATAGGTTATCCAGTTATTGTTAAAGCATCTGCGGGCGGAGGTGGTATCGGTATGAAGGTCGTGAGGAAAGGGGAAGAGCTTGTACCTTCGATCGAGTCAGCCCAGAGGGTAGCAAAATCATCATTTAGTGACTCAACAGTGTTCATAGAGAAATATCTTGAAGAGCCGCGGCATATCGAGTTCCAGATACTTGCAGATTCATACGGGAATATCATACACGTGGGAGACCGTGAATGCTCGATACAGAGGAGACACCAGAAACTCATAGAGGAGTCACCATCTCCCGTAATGACACCGAAATTGCGAAAAAAGATGGGCGCTGACGCGGTAAAGGCTGCCGCAACCATCAATTATACTAACGCCGGAACCATCGAGTTCCTTTATTCAAAGGGGAATTATTACTTCCTTGAAATGAACACAAGGCTTCAGGTAGAGCATCCGATCACTGAAGTTGTGACCGGCGTAGACCTTGCCAAGGAGCAGTTGAGAATTGCGGCAGGTGAAAAGTTGAGCTATGAGCAGAAAGATATCAAGCAGACGGGGTGGGCTATCGAATGCAGGTTGAACGCGGAAGATCCGCTCAACAATTTCACCCCTTCGCCCGGAAAGCTGCGCAGATACCGCTCTTCAGGTGGCCCAGGAGTGCGCGTTGACAGCGGAGTCCATACAGGGTTTACTATCACGCCTTACTACGATTCTCTCATCTCAAAACTTACAGTATGGGGCAGGGACAGGAATGAAGCGATAGAACGAATGAAGCGTGCTCTATACGAATACATAATCGTCGGTGTGACCACGAACATACCCTTTCACAAAGCTGTTATGAACAATGAATATTTCAGGAGAGGTGAGCTTACCACACATTTCATCGATGACCACAACATCATTGCAGAGGTGGAAAAGGTGATCGAGTCTGAAAAAGAGAAGGGAGTTACTCTTGCTTCTGCACTTGGCGTGGAGGATAAAAAGGTGGCAGCGATAACCGCTGCTGTCGGGGCTTATATTCGCGCCAGTGAGAGGAAATGAAGATAAAAGGAAAAACAGGTACAATAAAAGACAAGATGGATGAAGGATATATGATAAAATCGTCAACAAAAGAGGGGTACACGCTCGTGGGCTCGCCAGACGTACTTGCCCCGGCAGAAATAAAAGCAGGGCTTAAAACCAGCATGATGGGGAAAAATATCCACTATTTCAAAGAGACAGAGAGCACTAATATACTGGCGCGCGATATGGCAGGCTCTGTCGATGAAGGGACAGTGATCATAGCAGAATCCCAAACAGGAGGGCGGGGACGGATGGGGCGCAAATGGATCTCCCCTGAAGGTGGAATATGGCTTTCCGTTGTGCTAAAACCCAGGATGCAGCCGCTGCACGCTCCGAGAATTACGCTTCTTGCAGGCGTTGCTGTTGCAAAGACCATCCGCAACTTTGGACTTTCTGCAAAAATAAAATGGCCAAATGATGTGCTCATAAACGGTAAGAAGGTTTGCGGCATTCTAACCGAGATAGGGGCTGAAATGGATTCGATTCAGTATATAGTAGTTGGAATAGGAATTGATGCAAATGTGGATACAGAAACATTTCCTGAGGAGTTCAGGGACAGTTCCACATCGCTTAAGAACGAACTGGGCTATGATATAAACCGTGTTGAGTTCGTGCAGAAATTGCTTATTGAGCTTGAATCCCTTTATCTTAAGTTCCAGAAGGAGGGTTTTACATCCATAATAGAAGAATGGAGAATGATGTCAGCAACCATAGGCCAGTGGGTAAAAATAACGACCCAGTCGCGCATAATGTACGGAGAAGCGGTCGGGGTGGATAGTGATGGCGCGCTGATCCTTGAAACAGGCGAGGGCAGGCTTGAGAAAATAGTGGCAGGGAACTGCGAACATCTGAGAAGATAATATGGCGAATAGATCAACTCTTGTTCTGCTCCTTATTGCTTCGATCATTTTTTCGGGATGTTTGTCTGGAAAGGAGAATATTCCTGTTGCCAGTTCTACTCTTGATGTCAAACCGCAAGAATTGACTGTGAAAAGCGGGGAAAATGCACAGTTGATGATACGCGTTACCAATAACGGCAAATCTGTCACTCATCCTTTCGTCCGCTTTAACCTGAACTCATCTGATAAGCAGTATGTGAAGTTCAGCAACGAAAGCGGGAGTTACGATATGGGCGTGCTGCGGCCTGGAGAAGATTCTGGGTTCAGGATAGTGGATTTCAAAGCAGAGCTTGCAGCAGGAAAAGAGATAAAATACCAGACCCGCGCCCAGGTGATAAACGACGGGAAGGTGCTTGAAAGCAGGGATATTGTCATAACTGTGCGAGATTAGTATGCAGCATGAAGAATTAAAAGAGAAACTCAACAGCATTAAAACAGACTACAGCGGGAAGGTATTCAAGGGAATTATCGAAAGCATAAAGAGAGAAAAGATCAACGATGACAGGATGCTGGAAGATATCGAAGAACTCAGCCGGAAAAGGTTCAATGAAAGGGTACGGTTCACCACTAACGTGCCTCTGGGGAACCTGCTCGAAGGTGCTGCCACGATCGCGGTTCTCATCATGGTTTTCATGATAGACTCGGACTGGATGCTCTACATAAGTGCGCTTGCGCTGATGACCACCCTGCACCCGCTTGCACATTATTTAACTGGCACTTTTTTCGGGATCAGGTTCACGCATTATTACCTCAACGGACCTGCGAAGATAGAGCCCACGCTGAGGATAGATCATATTTCATATCTGAAGACTTCGGGCAAAAAGCGGGCGCTTATGCATCTGTCAGGTGTTATCGGGACAATTGCCGCGCCGCTTGTTGCTGCTCTTGTGGCGGTTTATAAGGGAGCACATGGCGCGGCTTTTAACCTATTCGTCATGTTCTTACTGCTGATAATATTTGAGCTTCTGACCTCGATGAAGATAGGAGATTTGATGAAAGCGAAGAGGGAGTACGGGTACAGGTAAGATCATGCGATTAAAAATTGATTTATGAAGAAGAAAAAGCCTTTATACCATAAAACGAATTCAGACACGATAAATATGATAAACGGAAGGGATCGTCTTTTACGTCATTGAATCGCTTAGGAACAAGAAAATAAGCATTTTTGATACCACGCTCCGAGACGGAGAACAGACTCCCGGGGTCTCTCTCACAACAGAAGAAAAACTCCTTATCGCACAGCAGCTTGATAAGCTCGGCGTGGATATCATCGAGGCGGGTTTCCCCATGTCATCTGACGGGGAGAAGGCATCTGTGAAAAAAATAGCAGATGCCGGGTTGAACCTCCAGGTATGCGGGCTGTCAAGGGTGATAAAATCAGATATCGATAAATGCCTGGACTGCGGAGTTGATATGGTTCATACTTTTGTCTCCACATCCGACGTCCAGAGGATATCCACCATCAAGAAGACCAGGGATGAAGTGTATAAAATGGCGATAGACGCAGTCGAATATATAAAAGACCACGGTGTGAAATGCATGTTCTCAGCAATGGACGCTACAAGGACTGATGTAGATTACCTTATAAATATTTATAAAGGTGTTGAGGCAGCTAATTGCGATATCATCAACGTCCCCGACACGGTGGGCGTGATAGTACCTTCTGCCATGTATAAATTGATAGAGGAGATCGCAAAGAATGTGAAAATCCCCATCGATGTGCACTGCCACAACGATTTCGGGCTTGCGGTCGCGAACAGCCTTGCAGCGGTGGAAGCGGGAGCAAGCCAGGTACAGGTCACGATAAACGGTCTGGGAGAGCGCGCAGGGAACGCCGACCTGGCTGAGACTGTAATGAGTTTGCACTCGCTTTACGGGGCAAAGACGAACATAAAGACGCAGTATATCGTCGAGACCTCGCATCTGGTGCAGAGATATACCGATATACGCATGCCTCCAACCATGCCGATCGTTGGCGAGAACGCGTTCGCGCACGAGTCCGGCATACATACCCATGGTGTGCTGGTAAGGTCTGACACTTTCGAGCCCGGGGTCATGACCCCGGAGATGGTTGGTCACAGGAGGCGCATCGTGCTTGGGAAGCACGCAGGCAAGCATGCCGTGAAGCAATCGCTTGAGAGCGCAGGCCTTCACACCACTGATGAGCAGCTCAACGAGATAATGAAGAGGATAAAAGATATAGGTGATAAGGGCAAGCGCGTTACTGACGCCGACCTTTATGCTATTGCCGAGTCAATGATCGGTGCATCATCAAATGGCGAGAAAGCTATAGTGCTGAAAGAAGTCTCTGTGATGACAGGGAATATCATCACCCCGACCGCTACCGTGAAAGCTATTGTCAACGGCAAAGAACGACTGGGAGCAAATGTTGGCGTGGGACCAGTGGACGCCGCGCTAAAGGCCGTAACAGGTATCCTTGGGGACTATAAATTCAAATTGCGCGATTTCAGGATAGAAGCCATCTCAGGAGGGTCAGATGCCCTGGCTGAAGTGATCATCGGAGTAGAGGATGAGACCGGCAGGGTTGTGTCAGCGCGCGCCACGAACGAAGATATAGTCATGGCATCAGTCGAAGCTCTCGTTGCTGCGATAAACCAGCATATGAGCAAGAGATAACAATCAGCAAGAGTCCTGCGGTTTCATGAGGGACTTTTTGACATAGTCAGTGCAGCTTGCAAGCATTTTTTCGACGTCACCCCGGACGTCCATGCCTGCTGCACCCTCATGCCCCCCACCAGTTCCATTATACTTCACACTTATTTCTTCCATCAGCTTTGCGAGATTGACACCTGCGTTGATGGCGCATTTCCTGGCACGGGCGCTCATCTTGACCTGGTCACCCTCTTTTGATGTCACAAAAGCCACATCAGCGCCTATTGAAATAAGATTAGAAGCTGCAGCCCCTCCGAACGAGCTTACCTGTGAGGTTACGATGACCCAGTCATCCACTCTTTCTATCACCGAACGCTGGGCAGCTTTCAGGAAAGCGATACGCATCGAGATGTCCTGCGGGAGTGTTGAAAGGGCGTCCATCACCTCGCTGTATTCGATGCCGCTAAGTTCGATAAGTTCTGCCACCGCCTTGAACGAATCAGACGTGGCATGCTTGAAATTCCCGGTATCTGTGATAATGCCTGCTATCAGGGCGAAGGCTGCGCGCCTCATAACGGGCGCCCCCATTATGTTCAGTACTTCAAGAACTATCTCGGCTGTTGATCTTTTGTTCCTGTGAAGCGAGAACGCCGCGTTTTCATTCAGTGAAGTCGTAGCATGATGGTCTATAACTGCATAATTCTTCAGTTGAAACCCGTTCAACTGTGCGAGCGTGGAAGTATCAACTACAACAACAAGATCATAATCCGGTGCCGGATCAATTACAAATTCGATATTCAACTGCCTGGCAAGAACGGTTGCAACCCTGTCGCACCCGTCTATGACACCTATGGTGCCCCCTATGGCTTCTTTCAGAGCGAAAGCGCTTCCAAGCGCATCAGGGTCTGCGTTCCTGTGGCATAAATAAAGGATATTGTGGTAATCCAGCAGTTGATTATAGAATTCTGCTTCGTCAATCT
>JBGOYM010000095.1:0-8061 GCA_041479675.1 Candidatus Methanoperedens sp. | reverse complement strand
CTTTCCGATCTTTTTCTCAATAACTATGTTATTTTCCAGAAGAGGCTCAAGCACTCTTGCCACGCTGGAGTGGTATAATCCAGTACCATGAGCAATTCCTGAAAGATAATTAATTTCTCCTGTGTTTTTCATAAGATATTCCAGCACCGTTAGCTGTGCCGTTTTGCCGAATAACTTTTCAAGCGGGCTCATATTGTGGTTTCATCCTATTTACACCAATTTGTCAAATAATTCTTTGGTATGCATATATATTCATTCTATATGAGTATAAATACATATAGCTATTCTTATTAATTCATATACTTATGTTTAAATTCGCCAACTTGACGATTAATAGTAAAGCTTATGTATTAAGACGTTCTAACATAAGAATTAGGGTTTGTCCGCTCAGAGGACTTACATGAAAAACGGGTGGAATGTCTTTCAGGAGGATTAAAATGAAGAAAAAAATCAGTTTAAGTGTATTGGTGCTAATCGTTTTAAGCACATTTAGTGGTGTGGCGTCGAGCCAGGAAATTGGCTTGGTGGAATCTAGTCAGGCAGTACAGGCCGTTCCCAAGATGGAATCATCTGACACGCAGAATTTTACAAAACTTGAGATCTCTCCGCGTTATGGAAACGCACAGTTGCAGCCAGGTGAGAACAGGGAATTAACTGTGACCATAAAAAACAAAGAGACAAAATCGATCACCGTTACGCCTCTTGTGCAGGTGCCGCCATACGGAGAGTACCTGATGGATAAAGAATGGATAACAGTAAGCCCTGCAAATATTGAAATCCCGGCAGGTGGAAGCCAGAAATTCGCGATAAAAGTTGTCACTCCAACGGATGCATCTATAGGTTATTATAACGCCAACATTGCATTCACAGATGAAAAGATGCCGGCACCATATCCTGAGCCTTTCCCGAATTATGTGCATTCTTACAGTTTATCGATGAACCTGTGGGCGCCTCCAAAAATCCAGATATCAAATCCATATATAAACGACCAGCTTGAAGCAGGAAAAGAATACGATTATAAGATCAAGTTAAAGAACACCGGAGACAAAGCAGTTACCATAGACCCGAAGATGAGCCAGCAGAATCAAATGTATTATGGCCCTTACGGAATGACGGAATCTGCTTTCACAGACGATGCTGTGACAGTAACATCTCCAAAAGAGATACCTGCAGGTGGAAGCATAGAAGTCAATGTACATATCAAAGTGCCGGCAGATGCAAAAGGGAACTATCAGGGGGGCATTGATCTGGGAATAGATGACCCATCGATCCGCGATGAGTGGGCGGATATGGTAACCCTTGGATTCGGAGTCTGGAAGCAGCCTGCAGAACCTTATGTAAAGACATTCAATACAAAGGAAGCAGCACCTATGACAATAGAGGTCAGTTCAAACATGGGAGTAGCGTACGGTTATTTTGGTAGCAGTACGAATACAAAAAACAAGAAAGATCCATCATTTGCTGTGACCCTGACAGGATCAGACAATAACGCAATACCGTTGACAAAGGTAAAAACTATAATCAAAGGCGGGGTATCTCTCGGCGGGATGAACGGGCTTCCTCCATGGGAGTCAGAAAGTGAAGGGATCTATCAGGAGATGGGAACCCAGTATATAGAGACCTACAAAGTTGATGTTCCTGCGGGCGACCTGAAGCTCGGGATATTGCCGCAGAATACGCAGCAGTTTGAGTACACCATTAGCATGGGGAATGATTGAGTTCCCCATTTTTTATTTATAAATATAAAAAGAGGAATTCTATGAACCTGGGAACCAAACCCGCGTTTCTTTTAATTATACTGGCTGTCATGATCGCGGGATGCCTCGATGCATCCAGCACAAAACCAGATTGGGTGCATGACGTTAACTGGCTGGGAGAAAAGCCGGATGTCATAGTAGAGAAGGAACTCTGGACGCAGATAACTCCATATCGTATTGAATATGATCTTTTGAACATCACTGCAAAGAGTGAGAGCGATGGACTTCATCTTCGAGTTATCGGGATTTCAAATGCGGCAATAAATCCTGATGTCTATGATTTTACCTATTCAGACGGAACACTGACGCGCACATCATATCTTCTTGAAGCGCTGCAGCCGCATGATAGAGATGCAGCAATAGCAGCGGCGGTGCAGAAGAAGGAGGTCATGGAAAAAGGAGCATACGGTGTTCCAACCGTGCGGCGCATACTGCCAGACACCTCGAAGAAATATTATGCAGCAAAGACCCTGCTCAGCGTCACATGGACTGGAATATCAGTTCTTGTGGATCCTGATGAATGGAAAGTGGTACAGGTATGGAATGAAAATGCGGGAGTGAAAAGTTAGTGGAAGATATGGACTCGTAGAGGAATTGAGTATGTAATATGGCGAACAAAATAAAAAGAGGAAATTATGATGACATGGAAGAGTGAAGTAAAACATAAAACTGCATATTTTATTCTTGGATTGGTAATTTTAAGCATATTTCAGGCAGTTGTAATCGCGCAACCTGCGATGGGACAATGCATAGAGCCGGAACAGCAACAGGAAAATACATCCACCGCCGCTATCGAAACAATTATTGTAGATAACTCTTACCATCATTTAGGTAACGATTTCAAAGAAGAGCTGACTCCAAAAGAACCTGAAGCGGTAGTATATGAAAAAACATTCTTGCTGGACTCTGAATTTGATGCGCCAGAACTCGTTTTAATGGCAAAGTCCGTCAATCCATACGAGATCAACGCCACAGAATACATGGACAGAGTTTACATAAATGACGTGGAAGTTGGTCTGCTCAACTGCTATTTCAAACCAATTCCGGCTTCTTTGTTCAGTATGGATACAAAATCAGAAGATGATTTGAACAAAGGCATTATTTCGGGAGATTTGAAAAGTGTATTCAAAACCAACGGATTTCCATTATCTGATGATGCTTTTATTATTTCCTGGAAAGGAAAAGAGAACATATGGATAATATCCGATCCATCAAGTTCACAAAAGTTAGTCGTCATAAAAGAAGGAGGGAAGTTAGACGTTTATCCTCCTTCATATAGTCCGGCGCCTGGATCTGCCGAAGTAGACATTTCATTCGACCCGGGTCTTCTGAAGATAGGCAATAACACGATCAAAATAACATCGGGCAGCAATAAGGACGGCAGCAATTACGATGACTTCGAGTTTTATCAACTTGAACTCAAAGGAATACGAAACACAGGATGGGTTCTTTCAGGGAGGGTTCATATGGATGGCACTCCTGACATCGCGGGTATCCAGGTTTATCGTCATGGAACCGATGAACTTATGAGCTGGTCTGAGACAGATAGCAACGGGTCATATTCTATAAAACTCCCAAAAGGCGAGTACGATATCAAAGTTGAATCGCATTTATTAATAGGACATTTAGATATACAATATGACACCAAAACAATTGTAATCAATAACTCGAATGTTACACTTGATTTTAAAGCGTCTGGGTCTATTGCTATGATTTCCAATATTTTTTTCATGCTTTTTCTGCCTGTTATTTTTCCCTCGATCGCGGCAGGATTTATCATGGCGATATTAATACACAGATTTACTAAAAAAAGAAAAACTGCGGTAATTGGATTTGTCCTGGGAACTGCAGGCACCTGCATAATAGATCTACTGATGATAATGGGGGGATTAGTTAGTGACGTAACCCCGGCATTGCTGCTGTCAGCAGGTATCACATTCATTTTAGTGGCAGTTCCGATTATTTTGTTGAACAGGAGGAAAGTATCATGAAAATAAGAATAGAAAATTCAAAATTAAAATCCGGAGTGAGATGAATGGATGAAGGATTAGGATTTGCGTTGGTACCGATATTTGTAATAGTGTTGTCGATTGTTATATCATCTTTTATTCTTTATTTCATCTTAAGAAATAAAAAGATGAGTATCATCGGATCGATAATTGGCTTCATAGGTACTATCATAGTGGGATACATCTTCGGGCTTATTTGGTATATTGCACAGATTGTTGGAGGTTCGCAATTAGCCCCATTTTTAATACTCATTGTTTCGAGTATGCTGACTGCGTTTATGGGATTGATTGTCATTAAGATATTTGGGAGATTAAAAACTGTAGTTAATGCGAAATTTAATAAAAGAGGTAAAAATATGACAAGAAAAAAGATGATTATAGGCATCATAGTATTGATAGCTGCCCTGCTGATAATAAAAGAAATTGTTGCGTATTATCCTTATTTCATGGTGGGCGCTCCTCTTGGAGTTTTTGGCATAAGTAATAGGGATTCAACAAACCATAGTGTGAATATTCAAGTATTTGATTCAAACAATAGAATTCTTCTCAATAAAACCTACGAATTAGGACATTCACAGCCAGGACAATGGGTACCAGAACAATTCATACAATACCCTGAAAATGGATGGAAAAGTGTATATGACAAAGATAAACTATTTCCAAAAGGGAACTACACATTTATAATAACATTAGATAATAATGTTGCCCAAACATTTCAAGAAAAATTAGACACATGGAGAGTGGCTAATGTTGTGATAGACAACAACGGAAATCTAAGTGTAGGAGCAGTAGTATCATAACGGCTTAATAGAAAGATAGAATGGAAGTTTGAAAAAAGGTGGTATCATTGAGCAAAAATAAAATAGTGGTTGTAGGGATAATAATAATCGCCGTATTTGCCATTGGCTGTTTGAGCGAATCAGAAACGGAATTTCAAATATATAAAGATGAAGTTGATATTCATACTGTTGTGAATATAACTCCAGAAGAACTAAGCAAATATCCTGCTCTTGAAAGTGCACTAAATGGTGAAGTATGTGCCGATAATGGCGGATATTACAAGCAAATAACTGGGGATCAAACCCCGATCGGTGCAACATCGTTGTGCAAAGTTACTCTTGATGACTGGAAAAAAATAAAGGATTTCATAGATAGTAAAAGAATATATGATCCGAATCGTGGGACTTGCTTTAGATTTGGTGAACTGTACGGTGATACTTGTTATACATTTGGATTTGTGAGACCATAAGGAGAAATTATCCTGAGTTCCAATTATTTTGTTGAACATTAGGAAGAGAAGGTAAACAGGGAGAAATGATATGGTATCAAGGAACAAAATTGTAACAACCGTCATAATATTGCTATTAATATCGGTTCTGTTCAGCGGGTGTACCGGGGAAAAAAATATCACACCGGCACCTGACTCAATACAGAAAGATGCAGTGGATGTCTCGTCCCAAAATTTAACCAAATCATCAAAAGAAGAAAATTTACCAGAAATTAAAATAACTTCCTTCTCAAGTATTTATCTGCATGATAATAATGAAGACATTTATTTGTTCAGTTGGGAAAATGTGCCTGGAAACGAAAGTAACGGATTGCTGAATTATCTCAAGAACGATCTCCATATTTCCTGGGTGGAAAATGCGCAAATCACCAAAGATGACGTGAATAATACTATCCGTGTTTTTACTAATGAAAACTCGATCGAGATAATGCTATATAAAGAGAGCGTACTCCTGAAAAGGGATAGAGGCTACGAAAGATACGATTTGTGGGTAAGAGAAAAAAATGGCACGCATGAAGTATATAACAAAAAATACGGGAATAAATATGATATTTCAGAAAGATATTATGCAGTGTATAATCTTTCAATAAAGAATAATGGTTCAGGTCCCCTATATTTTAAACTGAACGGACTGCATCTGCATGAAGGTGACCTGATATTCAATACTTCGACCCTCGAACCTTTTGACGGTTCAAGTCTATTGGAAGTATTGCAGGACATCGAAAAAGAAAATAAATTACAGGATACAACCCTGCTCCCCGGTCAAAGTTTAAATGGAACAGTAGCTTTTCGCGTTAATTCCCTGTATAATAAATCATTTTTACTTAAGTACAACACAATGACTGTAAACTCAGCGTCTTTTCTGAAAAGTATCGAAGCCCTCGAAGCAGCGGAATATTTCAATTATTCAGTAGCATTGGGCATACCTCCATACAACCTATGTCGCGAAATCAATGGAACGAGAGGCTCCAATGAACCAATATTTGATGATTTGAATGAATTCTCATGTGAAACCTGGGCGAACTGGGTGAACAGAAGTATTTTCGAAGTCTATCAAAAGTCTGACATGGAGCGAATGCAAAAGTCGCCGTCGCCGCTCATACCCACGACAGAGATGGTCTATGCATTAAGGGTCATACCTGAAAGGAATATAACAATGTCTCCTGTTACAAAACAGTTCGATCGATCCCATCTTCTTGTTACCGATGTTACTGGAGAGGAAATTATCAATACATCCAGTATTGAAGGAATGGCAGTTCTTAGCAACCAAACCTATACATTCAAGCCCCGGCAGGGGGTAAATTTTCCAGGGATGAATATTTCCAATGCTTCTGTAGTGCAGATTTCATTCAAAGCCAGTTATATTACCAAGTACACTTTTTCGGGGACTATTGGGGGAACTGGCAGATTGAGCTATATTAACCAGGATGTCATATTAGATGATAAATTAAATATAATTGTAGTAAGATATTATCCCCTTCAATTTCATTTAGGCTAAGGCGGTATGTTTTCCAAATTGGGAGCTGAGTAAAGGAGATAAGAAATCATGAGCGAAAAATTGATATTTGCCACTGTGTTTACTTTAGGAATAATAGCCCTGTCACTCTTATTTCTTGCAGGCATCGCTGGTGCAGCCCCTTTTGAAGAATGGAACAGGACATTCAGAGGTGCGGGTAATGCCTCCATTTACTCAGTCCAGCAGACCGCAGATGGAGGATATCTCATTTCGGGCTCAACCTGCTCTTCGTATGAGCCGTGGCAATGCAGTCCGTGGCTTCTCAAGACGGATGCAGACGGTAATGAACAGTGGAACAAAACGTTCCCAGGTGATTACGGAGCTCGCTCTATCCTTCAGACCGCAGATGGAGGATATATTTTTGCGGACAGATCGCTCGTAAAAGTCGATGTAAACGGCAGCGAGCAGTGGGCTAAGACAATTGGCGGAACCATCTATTCTGTTCAGGAAACATCGGATGGCGGATATATCGGCGCTGGAATAATTCCGGAAGAGCCGGGAAGCGACCATCCTAATGGCTCGCTCATAAAGGTAGATGCAAACGGCGATGAGCTGTGGAACAGGAAATTCTGGGGAATGGGCTTTTGCATAATAGAATCGGTTCAGCAGACAGGAGATGGAGGATATGTACTTGCAGGTTATAGAACAGGTCGTGAAGAAATGGGTGGTTCCTGGCTAATCAAAGTGGATGCAGATGGTAACGAGTTGTGGAACAGAACATTCGGGGCGTGGAACAGGACTTTCGGAGGCCGTGGGGAATGGGCTAACTCTGTCCAGCAGACCACAGATGGAGGCTATATACTGGCGGGACGCGGTTTCTTGTTAATTAAGACTGATGCAAACGGTAATATGCAGTGGGGAAATAACAAGAAATTCAAAGGAAAAGAACTTGCTGCGGCCCATTCTGCCCGGCAGACCTCGGATGGAGGGTATATCATTGCCGGGGATGCATATTCAACAGGTGGCTCCAATAAGGATAGCTGGCTCATGAAGGCAGATGAAAACGGTAACGAGCAATGGAATATGACGTTCAGGGGAGAGCAGAATTCCGAGGCGTATTCTGTCCAGCAGACAACAGACGGAAGCTATATTATTTCAGGTAAAACCTTCTCCAACCCTGTTGGAAGTTATGTGTGGCTGAGAAAAGTTGGCGATGAACAAACCGGAACTGCAAAAACTCCAGACGCGAACCCAACTACTAAAACAAGCCCAACGGTAACGCTTACAGCAAGCTCAACCCGAACTATGGCAGTCATTCCAACCGAAAATTATACGGAAAAACCTCCCGAAGCGGCTGTAGGATTTGAGGCGGTTCTGGCAATAACAGTACTTCTGGCAGTGTATATAACCGGAAGAAGGAGATGGTGAATATGATAATGGACATTTTATTATCAAGAAACATCGGATGGTGTAATATCAGAATAGTGGCTGGAATAACGATGATGTCGCTCTTTTTGCTCGCAGGCAGCGCGGGCGCAGTTCCTTCTGAAG
>JBGOYM010000094.1:0-8082 GCA_041479675.1 Candidatus Methanoperedens sp. | reverse complement strand
ATATGATCCCATCAAAATATACATGTGATGGTGAAGACGTTTCCCCTCCGCTGTCGTGGGGAATCGTGCCTGATGGTACAAAAACACTCACTTTAATAGTGGATGACCCTGACGCTCCGGGTGGTATTTTCACACACTGGGTACTTTTCAACCTTCCAGCCGCTATTACGAACCTGACCGAGGGTGTGCCGCGGTTGGACAGACTTGATGGCGGGGGCATCCAGGGGAAGAATGACTTTGGAGGGAAAGGTTACAACGGACCATGTCCTCCGAAGCGCCACACCTACAGGTTCATCCTATATGCACTGGACACAGAACTCACCCTTAAGCCCGGAGCTACCAGAGAAAATGTGCTAAAGGCGATGGAGGGGCATATTCTTGCCAGGGCTGAACTTGATGGGAAATACGGGAAATAATATTTCGGGGAATTTCAGGGATGAGAAAATTTTTCGATCTAATCTAAAACTTTCCTCAGCATCTCCACTCCGCGTATCTCCCCGTCGAACATGGGTATCCTTGCAGCCACAAGTTCACCAAACTTCTTATCCACAAGATCAAGGTATCGCTTTTGCTCTGCCAGTTTGTTCACGATAAAAGATGAGCGAGAGTCCGACTGAGGCATGACCTGGTTCACGATCACGCCGCCCACAGGTATCTGGAAGGCCTTCACCCAATAGATAAACCTCTCAACTACCGATATCGGAAGAGCAAGAGGCAGGGTGACAAAATAGAAAGCTGTAAGTTCAGGGGTTGTAAGGAGCTTTCGTATCTCTTCGGTCTTACCGCGCGATTCAAGAAGCCCTTGAATCATGGGGTCTTTCACTTCTGTTTTCTCTTTCTTGAATGAAAGCGATTTCTTGAGGTTAATCGTTTCCTCCCTGCTTTTTATCATTTTACATAACCACATATCATACATCTTACTCATGCCCAGGAGACGGTATGTATGAGCCACCGGAGCAGTGTCGAACACATAGCAGTCGTATTTGTTCGCCAGTATCACATCTACCACGTTATCGAACATGGCAGACTCCTCGAATGCAGGATTCGTGGTAGCAGCATCGACAAAAGGCGAGGGATCGATGGGTATGTCAGCATATTTGAGAAAATCCAGTATCTTTCCGCGCGTGTTCTCACGGTATTTTTCGACAGTGGCTGCGGTCTCGATCTCAAGCGCGTGCAGGTTACTCACACCCTCAACAGGAGTCTCTCCCTTTCCCATGAATTGCTGCCCTAAGCAGCTTGAAAGGCTGTGCACCGGGTTCGTGCTGCAAAGAAGAGTCTTCTTACCAAGTGATGCAAGATATATCGCGGTTGCAGATGCCATAACGGTCTTGCCCACGCCGCCTTTGCCCCCGAAGAACAGGTATTTGCTGCTTCCGCTTGAAAGCTTTTCAGTGTATTTACTCATTCATCTCACCTGTACACTATTCCTGCTGTTTTCTCAAGCATCTCAAGTCCTTTAGGTTCCTTATCCATCATGGGCACCTTAGCAGTTATCAGGTTGCCGAATTTTTGCCGGATGGTCTCCATGTTTCTCTGCTGCATCCTGACCCTGCTTTTCAGGAATTCAGGCACTTCGGGATCAGATAGCAACCCTTCAGGATACACCTGGTTCACAATTATTCCTGAAAGCTCGATACCGAACTTCCTGAACTCCTTTATCGCTACCTCAGTATCCATTATCGCCATCTGTTCAGGGATGACAACGTAAAAAAGAGCCGTCAAGTCGCGTCCTCCAATAATGTTTGCCATGAAGCCGAGCCTGCTCTTGATGTCCTGCAGTTCCTCAAGTATTCCTTTCTCCTCTTTGTCTTCAAGCTGTTTCCCTGATATCCTCTTAACCCGTTCATCCACTTCCTGTGAGTCTTTCCTGATGTCCACCACCTTGTTTATCCAGACATCAAGAAGGGACGCCATAGAAAGGAAGCGAATAGCGTGCCCGTGCGGCATCATATCGAAGATATAATAGTCGTAGTTCCCAGCCATGATCAGTTCTATCATGCTGTCAAATGTGGCGCTTTCTGACATTGCAGGCTGTGCTGAGGCGCTTTTTATGTAATCTTCGATCTCTTCAGGCACCTCGCCGTACATGTCCATGATCTTCTTCCTGACACTTGCCTGGTAATCAGACACGACGCTATCTGCATCTATTTCGAGCGCATACAGGTTCTCTGAAAGCTTTACCTCTCCTTTTCCGAAGAGGTCGCACTCAAAAACGTCGGTGAGCGATGCCTGCGGATCTGTGGAGAAAACGATGACCTTCTTGCCCCTTGACGCGAGATAACTTGCCGTGGTAGCTGATAGTGTTGTCTTGCCCAGCCCTCCTTTTCCAGCAAAAAGCAGGTACTTCATGCCGGGGCGCTCGACTATATCTTTAAGTGACAATTATCCCCCGAACATGCGGTCGGTCACATCGCGGTCGCGAAGCAGCGTTCTCTTCCAGGTCTTGACATGAGGTACGACATGTGGCAGAAGCCTCAAAGAATAGTAGGGAGGAAGAACCGGTATTCCGAGCATGTCTCCCATGATAATCAGCATGAAGAGGTTCTCCATATGCATCCTCGTGCGCAGCGAATACGTCACCATGTCGTGCGCAGCCATCCCATATACGAAATCCTTGATCGCGCTTTTTATTGAGTCTAAACCCTTTTTTCCCTCATTCTTTTTATCCATTTCAATGCTCCTGCTTTGAGTTATTAGTATTTCTTCTCCTCTGGAACGCCATGAATATGTCATAACACATGATAAGCGCCGCTATGATCAGTATGACACCAATGATGCCTGCTACGATATTTCCAGGTAGATTGGAAGCAAAACCCTTGGTCAATGATTGGTAGCTGGCGTAGCCAAGGGCGGCTATTGTTGTAACGATCATGAAGACACCTGGTATTCCTGATATCATCCATCCTTTCTTGGTATCGAGAAGCCATAGCGTAATGATCATCAGAGAAAGACCTGCCATGAGCTGGTTTGACCCTCCGAACAATACCCAGATGTATATCCATGTGCCTCCGAAGGTTGGGCTTGCAAGGACAAAGGTCACCGCAAGGAATAAAATAGCAGCTATATACTTATTCTTGAGAAAAGACACCTTTTCCCCGCCTATCTCATTGATGGTAAGCCTTCCTAGCCGCACTACAAGCATCATGACCGCGAGTGCGAGGGCGACAAATATAAGCCCAACGTAAGCTTTTGCAGTTTCGCTTCCGCCAAGAAGCGCTGCAGCTCCTTTTGTGAATATACCGGCAGCGCTAAGCTGTTTGCCGTCAGCGCCTGTTGTATCTGCAATAGATAGGGTGGCAACGATGGTAAGCGCAAGGATCGCAAGCACTCCTTCAGCGAACATGGAACCCGTAGTGACAGGCGCGACATCACGTTCGTTCTCGATCTGTTTTGAAGTCGCAGAACTGCTTACCAGGCTGTGCCAGCCCGATATCGAGCCGCAGGCGATGGTTACGAATAGAAGAGGCCACAGCGGCATTGCCGCGGCACCGGTCAGACCGCCAAAGAAGTCCGTGTAATCCACCCTGACAAATTCAGGCTGTCCTATTATACTTGAGACCACAAGCGCGATGAGACCAAAGAACACAACGTAGAAGAACATGTATATCGTGGGCTGGGTGAAGCTCCATATAGGTGTGAGCGCCGCAATGAAGCAGATCACAAGAAGGGCCAGTAGCCATACATTGACGTCAGCTATGCTTATCGGGAACGATGCCCCGGCATATAATCCCGCTATTATTACCAATATCCCTGCTGCAGTCCCAACAAATGGGTTCATCTTCATCTTATATATGAGCAGACCCACGACTATGCCTGCCAGAAGTACGGCAGCGGTCGGTAGAATTGAGTTTATGCTCGATTTGAGCAAACCTGCTGCAAGGTTTGAAAAGGCAGCCATTATAAGGATCAGATAGAAAACGAGGAATATCATAAGAATATTTCTTGTCCGCGGACCTATTAACTCATAAGAAAGTGGACCAAAACTTTTGCCTTCGTTCCTTATCGAGATCATGCATGAAAAGTAGTCCTGCACCCAGCCAATGAATATATTTCCAGCAAGTAGCCAGATGAGCGCGGGCAGCCAGCCCCACAGCATCGCCGCTGTGATGGCTCCAACCACAGGCGCAAGACCTGCTATGCTCTTGAACTGAAAACCGAAAAGCACGAACTTGTTCGTCGGGAAATACTCCACTCCGTCCATGTAGACGTTTGCCGGCGTGGCGCGCGCGGGGTCGCATTTCATTACGTCCCTGTCGATCTTTTTTACTCTCAGATAATATACCAGAAAATATACTATGATACCAGCTATCAGTATCATCGCTGCATTAACTACCATAAACAAAACCTCCTTTTTCGACACCAGATACCGAGGTGCTCACATCGTGAGCATCATCTGTATTTATTAAGGTTTCGCTTTTCAATCTTCAATAGTATATTCAAAAACAAGCTGTGCTACTATGAAAAAAATAATATCATAAATTGCAAGTATCTGAAGTTCGCCTGATATCTCAGAAATATCACCTGTTGAGAGCAATGTCCCGGTCGCGGTCACAGCAGAAAGTATCACCGGGATAAGGACAGGGAACAGGATCACGGGGAGCAGGATCTCCCTTGTCCTCGTATTGACAGTAAGCGCCGAGAGAAGCGTTCCCACAAAGATAAACCCGAAAGTTCCGAGTATGATCACAAGTGTTAGACCTGGAATGTTTTTAAGGTCATAATTAAAGAGCACGACAAATATCGGAATTGTGGTTATCTCCATGAGGAACATCAGTACGGCATTTGAAATGACTTTACCGTTGTATATTTCTGCCCTTTCAACAGGGCACAGCTTCAACCCCTCAAGGCAACCTTCTTCTTTTTCTCCTGCGAATGACCTTGATAGACCAAGCATGCCCGCAAAAGTGAACGCTATCCAGAGCATCCCTGGGGCAAGCAGGTCAACTACCTTTTTATTGATGTCCTTTATGAATATCGAAGACTCATTCCCGAAGGCGAAACTGAAAATGACTATTACAAGAAGGGCGAATATCACCATGGAATTGAGCATCTGCTTGGTGCGGAATTCCTGTTTCAAGTCCTTCTTTGCTATCTCAATGAATTTCATGTCCGCTCCCCTACAGACTTATCATATATCGCCCTGCACTGTAGCAGGTCTTTTATCTCACCCTGGCTCATCTCATGCGCGATCTGCCCGCCTGTGAGGATTATCGCGCGGTCGCACATCGAGATGCCGCGCTCTATATCATGAGAGATGAGGACGCGTGTCTTATCATGCGCATTGGTTCCTGAGAGTATCCTGTCAAAAGTTGCACTTGCGTGCTGGTCAAGACCTGTGTATGGTTCATCCAGGAATAATATAGATGGGTCGTGGACAAGGGCTCGAGCTATCGAAAGGCGTTGTTTCATGCCGCGGGAGAAAGTCCTCACATGATCGTTCTTCCTGTAGCCCAGACCAACCTGTTTGAGAAGGTCGTTTATCCGTGTGTCGAGGTCAGATGTGCCGTACATCCTCCCGAAGAAACTGAGGTTTTCGGCTGCCGTGAGTTCGTGATAGAGATAGGTCTCGTGCGAAATAACTCCGATCTTCTTCCTTATCTCGATCGCATTCTCTTTTATGTCAATACCGTCGATGACCACCCTGCCGTAAGTCGGGCTTATAAGAGTGGACAATATTTTAATAAGGGTCGTCTTTCCTGCGCCATTGGGTCCGAATATCGTAAGGAATTCGCCCTGCTCTATCTTCAGGTTGATGTTGCGCAGGACTATGTTGGTTCCGAACGATTTCGAGAGGTTTTCTATAGATATTATACGTATTTCTCCTTCTTTTGTTTAAATGGAGCTAGTCAGGTTTTATATTTTTCTCTGATTCCACCATAATCCCTAACTGCCCACTATCCTCCTATTGTTCCATACGAAACAAAGGTTTATTCATTGAGAAATATGTGAATATTTGAAATCGATTAAAAATTAGAATAAATATTGAAGGGCTTGTTACAACAATCAAAATGCTCAGAACGAAATTTTTGGTTTTAATCTAAATGATAATGATGACAATTATTATTTATTTCTCCAATAGAAATAAAGGGGTTGAATAAATGTCTAAATAATAAATACTCCCGGCAGTATTGAAAATGCGATTCACTGCTTGAAAACAGCTCCCCTGTCAGCCGAGCTCACAAGCCTCTGGTACCTTGAAAGATATCCTTTCGTTACTTTCGGAGCTGGAGCTTTCCAGGCTTTCCTGCGCTTGTCAATCTCGTCCTTCGATACTTTCAGGTTCAGCAAGCGCGCGGGGATATCGATCTCAATTATATCGCCATCCTGCACAAGCGCGATAGGTCCTCCTTCTGCTGCTTCTGGTGAGACATGGCCTATGCAGGGCCCCCTTGTCCCGCCTGAGAACCGCCCGTCTGTGACAAGTGCCACTGACTCCATTAAACCCATCCCGGCTATCGCTGCTGTCGGTGAGAGCATCTCTCTCATCCCTGGCCCGCCTTTTGGCCCTTCATAACGGATTATTATGCAGTCACCGGCCTTGATCTTATTGTCCATTATAGCCTTCATAGTAAGTTCCTCGCTGTCAAAGACCCTTGCCTTCCCAGAGAATCTTTGCATCTTCTTACTTACTGCTGTCTGTTTTATCACAGAACCCTGCGGAGCAAGACTACCACGCAGCACAGCAATCCCCCCTTCGGAATGCACAGGCGAATCAATTGTCGCGATTATCTCTTTATTGGCTCGGGGATTTATGATTATATACTCCATCAGGTTCTCTTCCAGGCTTTTTCCCGTTACGGTCAGTGTATCCATATCGAGAGCATCCTTCAGTCGCTGCTGTATAGCGGGAACGCCTCCAGCGCGCTCGAAATCGATGAGGTACCAGTTGCCACCTGGTCTAAGGTTAATGAGATGCGGAGTTTCTTTGCTAAGTTCATCGAACCTTGAAAGAGGAAGGTCTAGCCCAAATTCTGCAGCTATTGCAGGCAGGTGGAGCGTAGTATTCGTGCTGCCCCCAATAGCCATATCTACGCGAATAGCATTGTCGAGCGAACCCTGTGTGACAATCTTGCCTGGAGTTATTCCCTTTTTTACAAGTTCAAGGATCTTCATACCGGATTGCTTTGCAAACCTTGTCTTTTTAGCATCAACTGCATGCGCAGTACCGCATCCAGTAAGGCTCATTCCAAGCGCCTCTGCTACGCATGCCATGGTATTTGCCGTGAACAGGCCAGCGCAAGAGCCAGCGCCGCAGCATGAGTAGTCCTCAAGGTTCTTAAGTTCCTGCTCTGTTATTTTATTATTTCTTCGAGCTCCAACCGCTTCGAAAAGTGATATAACATCCCGCGGCTCATCGCCCACGATACCGGGCATCATGGGCCCTCCCGTGACCACGATCGTGGGGATATCGAGCCTCCCTGCAGCCATCAAATGACCAGGAACTATCTTGTCGCATGTGGGTATCATTACCATGCCGTCGAACTGGTGCGCCTGGACCATTAGCTCGATGCTGTCAGCTATTATTTCCCTGCTCGGAAGGGAGTTCTTCATCCCATTGTGCCCCATCGCGATGCCATCACAGATCCCTATGGTGTTAAACTCAAATGGCACGCCTCCAGCCATCCTGATTCCTGCTTTTACCGCCTCAGCAAGCTTATCAAGGTGAATGTGCCCCGGTATCACCTCATTCCATGAATTTACCACACCAATGAACGGCAGTTCCATTTCCTCATCCGTCAGCCCCACAGCTTTTAAAAGGGACCTGTGCGGGGCACGCTCAAGTCCTTTCTTGATGTTATCGCTTCTCATGATTATGTGTTGTAGAGTATCTCAATTATTTGTTCAATATACAATATATCTTGATCAGTTTATCTGAAAACATCTCGGAATAAGACTTATAGATTTTTATAGGTTTCGCTTATAAAAATACTTCAGATATTTAAAAATATAATTATATTTTGTTTTATTATGGTTATGTTTGTATAAATCCTATTGATTTGACAATTATTTCAACGTTTTTTTCATTAAGTACATTTTGATCAATATCTTTAAGTCTCATTTTAATTTGATTTTTCAATT
>JBGOYM010000093.1:0-8126 GCA_041479675.1 Candidatus Methanoperedens sp. | reverse complement strand
CTCAAATCTTTCAAAAACATCCTTGCTAAAATATTCGCCTAACCCGCGATTCATGGCAGGAATGAGTCTTGGGCCTTTTTTTGTCTCGATTACTGAACCCGGCCCATATGTGAGCACAAACTGAGATCTGCTGATGTGCTGAAACTCTCTTTTCATATTTTACACCTCAAATGCTGTAGTTTCCTCAATATCTCTCAGTGATTGTGGGGCATTTTTATAAACTGTTTTTAATCCCGGAACTCTTTCATGGGCGGGATCACCAAGAACAACATTTTTTTCTGCGGTCCTGTAAGGTGTATATTCGTTATATACTAAATTTTGATTGATTCCAAGTAACTGTGAAATCTGTAGCCACCGGTCAAATTGTGATTGGAATTTATTAATTACATCAGCATCATTTACTCCGCGATTGTTAAGACAATAATTGATAAATTCTTCAAAATCGTTTCTTGCCATTGAATTCCCGATATTATGACCAGATTCATTAAACCACATAACTTTCGATTTATGCATGTTTCTCAGGAATGATACAATTCCAGGGCCTGCAGCTTTTGCCATACATCCATCTGAAAATGGTGAAACAGATGCTGGCTCAACTTCAAGATTTATTCTGTGGTGATATCCTGTAAATATTTCATAATGGCTTAAGTCTCTTGGCCTACCTGCTTTATAGAATGTGATAACTAGCGCCCCATGACTTCTCCCCACACGACCGGTTGCCTGAATATATTGGGAAGTTGTTTTGGGTTGACCGTTAACAACCATTAGGGAAAGGTGGGGGATATCAACACCGGTACCGAACATTGATGTGGTAAAAATTGCATCCGGATTTTCATTTATGAGGCGGGACTGCCCCTGTTCGAGTTCCTCAAGTATCTGAGGAATATCCGTTGAATCAATTCTACTTGATAATTCAACAACTCTTTCAGCATCAAGGTTCCTCGGAGAAATCTTTGAGATATTACTGAGTCTTTCAATAATGTCCTCTCTATAAAGTGCTCTATTCCCTCCAAGTTCCCTCAAAGAATTGAAATATCCTACCAGTGTCCAGAAATTAATTATATCTTTTTCAGAACGATTTTCTTCCCCTGTGTTCAGAATTCTTGACCATAGCCTTATGATTGGAGTTAGTGGTCCCCTGCCAGGTGCATAAATCCCCATATATATTCTTCCGGGACGGCTCTCATCCCAGCCTGTAGACCAATCAGGCATTCTTACAAAAAAACTATCCTTGAAAGTAAGCCCATAAGCTGGGAACTGGAACAGAGGTCTTTTGAAAAGACTTTCTACTTGATTTTCTGCCTTATTCACGGTTGCAGATGAAGCTATATATTTAGGGTTTCCACCAGATTCGTGAATAAGACCATCAACAATACATTCATATAAACCGAACATACTCCCCAGAGGGCCATCCATCAAATGAAGTTCATCCTGTACGATCATTTCCGGGGGATGGAATGATCTGACATTGACAGAATATTGTCCGGAGGATGCTGTTATTGTACTGTTTTTGGGCAACAGGTTCTCACGGTAATAACCATAAATCGCATTGTAATTTGTGATATTCCCAAATATTGAGGCAGCTCTCGGCTCAAATGCAAGTCTTGCGATTTTATCCGCAGTGCTGACAATAACTGTTGGACAGCGATGGTAAATCTGTTCATCAACGGTATATGCTGGAATCGGAATACGTGAACCTGGCAAAAACGCCATCAAATTTTCTTTAATAAACAAACCATCTGACAATTGCTCGCCCTTGCTGCCGGGAAGATTTAATGGAACACCTTCCTTATGGTTTACTCCATTGTTCAGATCACACTCAGGATTTGGACAGAATATTTCGAAATCAACAGGAGTGTCACTTTTCCTGCCGGGTTCTGGATATGAGGGGAAATATCCAGGTCTGGATGGTCTAAACGAAACACCCTCTACTCCAAGTGCTTTCACTATCTTGGATATTTGATCATCAAGTTCCCTTTCATCAATTTTTCTGTTACTCTCAAGTTTTAAAGATAGAGTCAGATGATTCGGGAGATGACCCCGATCGATGAAATCAATGTCTTTAATAAAATCAGGATACTGAATTGAAGATCTTGCCTGTTTTAGATCATCAACGGAAAACGTTGATTTAACAGTCATATAGAAAGGATTTGCACCTTCTGACAGACCAGCACGTGGAACTGCAAGCCAGGCTCCGCAAACAGGGCATTTTATTATCTGCGCGGGTTCACCTTCAGAAACACATTCTCTTAATGCCTTTATTGCGCTATGATCACCCCGGAGATGGTTCGGAGATACGCTTCCGCCCACCCACATCCCAACTGAAAATCTTACAGAACCATATAACCAGTTATCTAAAATTTGACATTTCTCAGGCCTCCACCCGATCAATCCATCGCTATTGAAGACTCGCAGATATTCTGCGGCAGTTATCATTATTAATGTCCGACGAAATTGTTGAACTGTTAAGAGACGAAGTGTATATCTTGTAATTATAGCCGTCCCAGCACCACTACTGTCTATCTCTTTATCTGAAAGGTATTTTTTTGCATTTCTACGCCTTAATGCAATAACATAAGCCATCATTGCGAGGTAAGCTTCTGTTTTTCCACCTCCAGTAGGAATCCATAGAAGGTCTAAATAATTCCTGTATTTTGAATTACACGAGGAGAGAGACTCAAGATTCATGAGGAAAAATGCAAGCTGGAAAGGTCTCCATCTGAAGTCTTCCTTGCTGTAATTATATTTTTCTCGCTTTTTCCATAAATTCTGTAACCAGATAACTTTATTTGCAAAGCAGAATGACAAAAGAGCATCTTCATTATCTTTTATATATTGAATTCCAGAATTCAGACGTTCGAGGGACATTCTTTGATGTTGAATAAGTTTAGTAACCAGTTCTCTTTCTTTATCAGAAAAGCTATTTTGAGATTTTTCGTTATTTATTATCCATTGTTCGTAGGCTTTTGTCAATGGTGAGAGATATGAATCAATCTTTTCATGTCCCCACATTTCAGACAGATTAAGCGCCGAGAATTCAGGCGCCACCGCGGATATGGAATCATCCCAATCAAAAACTGGAGCAGGACTTGGATAAAGTGAGACAAATTCACTTCTTACATCACATTCAATGAATTCCTGACAGTCACTGAAATAATTACCATCTGGCCACATTATGCCCGTTTCAAACAGATTTTGATAGTCAACGTCCTTCCATATTGCTGAGCACATATGACCCCTGGCGAGAACTGGATTCTCTCTATAAATAAAATCCAGTTTATCGTTTTTAATGGACTCTATGGATTCAAGGTGACATCCTTTGCTGAGAATAACACGCAGAGAGGGCTGATAGATTGCGGCTTCAACAATTTTATCTCCAGAACATTCTTCAATATTCAGGTCATTAATAAGACTTAAAATTACATGCAGGTTGTTATCTCTTCTGATTTTTCTTATATTTAGGATAATCTTTCCATCGCTTTCGCTATAGACAATTTCTTCATCAGGTCCACCATTCGAGAGGGAAAGATTCACTATTTTTTTGAATGGTTGACGTTTCCAAGATCCTTTTGATACCTTTGTGCCCGTAAAATCACTTTTTTCGGTAGAATCATTTTTTTCAGGGATAATAATCTCTTTTTTATATCTGCCCCAAGTCACACAAACTTTTAAAACTGGATTTTCACCTTTAAGCAGGAATGATATTCCAAATGATTTTGGCTTCATCCGTGGGTCGAGTTCGCTGGGAAGTGCAGGGGATATCTCTGCCTGTGAAATTCCTTCATCTGATTCTGAATCGTCACCTTCAGAAACAATAATTTCGGAATCAGGACTTTTTTCAGTTTTTTTACATTTCAGGGGAATGATAACCCCCGTTACATACTCTGTGTATGGATCAGCACCAACAATAATTTCTTCAGATCCATTTCTGGGACCTATAACTTCCTTAATCAGATCTTCAACATATTTATCCCTCAAATTTTCACCTCGAACCCATCTATTAAGACTCCAGATAATATATTATTTGGATAAATAAAGGTTTGTGATGGACTATGCACTTTTTCTTGGGTCTGAAGCAATAAAGGTTTGTTATTGATCTCAAAAGATTTCATACTCGTAGGATGATGTACGAACTCCTAACAAAAACTCGCCGGGTTAATAGCTCATAAATAGACCCAAGAAATCAAAGAAATAGAAGTATGAAGCGACTCTCATCGTTTCCCCGCTCTCCCCGCCCCACCACCGCCGCCGCCTGCCTGCCCCGCGCCATGCCCCCATCGCAGGCATGCTCCCGTCCCGCATCCTGATAGCCCTCCTGGGTTCCTGAGCAGCCCGCCTTGCTTCCGGTACCTGCCCATCTCCACAGCGGACGTGCAGGCGCTCCTCGCTTAGAGCAGGGTCGCAGCCCTTTGCAGAATCGGGGGTTGTTTCGGGAACATATTGGCGCCAGGAATTTAATACTTATAGAGTTATAAATATTTGGCGCAGTAGAAAAATGCTATGAAGAGCGAGACTCTAAATCTGCGTTCATCTGCGTTTATCTGCGGTTTGTTATTTTCGTGTAATCAGGCAGGCTTCGGGCTTTGAGCCTATCGGCGCCGGGAGATTAATAATTTCAAAGTGATATAAACACACAGTCGCCATAAAAAAAGAGAAAATCAGCATTTACCCGCTCTCACTACCGCCCCCATCGCCACCCTTTCGCCCGTGCCGCCCACATCTTTCACTCCGAATCCGGGCATCTCCCCAGCATCCCCTCCCCACAGGCGCGCCGCCAATGCGAGAGCACCCTCACTCTTGTCAAAAGTCTGGATAAAGACCTGCAGATCCAGCATTTCAACCGAAAAAACGGCTTTTCCTTCATCGTTAAAGGACTGAAGATCGCCGAAATAAAGCTCGCTTCAGGCGGCTTTATCCTGACGCTTATCCAGAACATCCTGAACCAGGGTTACACGAGTGTTCACCAGGAGAAAAAGGATTTCGTATATCCAGGATCAGGAAACCATCCAATTTCAGATACAGACCTGCGAACTCATTTCATCAGAGAGGCAAAGAACCTGATCTCCCTTCGCAAAAACAACACCATCGGCTACCGCGAAAAATGGCTCCACTCCCTGCTCATAGAGAAAATGCAGGAGAAACAAACAGTTCGGGCGGGAGCATATCGATATTCTGGCTAAAGAGCGGCACAGCAAAGCGCTGGTCGTGGTTGAGGTCAAAAAACAGGGCGAGGATCTTGATTCTGCTGTTTCCCAGGGGCTTTCTTATGTTGAGTGGCTCTTCAAATACAGGGAGCAGCTCAAGCCAGGAATAGCGCAGCTTGGTTGGGATGTTGATATAGATAAACTAAAATTGATCGTGGCTGCATACATTGATCCGGGTTGGATAAAGGATGAGAATATGTCTATAAAAGGAATAAACCCACCATTAAAGCTTTATTAACTCAAACTAATTTATTCAATGGTGATACTATCAAACCAGTACTTCAAGTCGCTCTTGATATTCTTGAGATAGACCGCGCCATCCAGATCGCAAAAGAAGCAGTAGCAGGAGGGGTGGACTGGATTGAAGCAGGAACTCCGCTCATTAAAAGCGAAGGCATGAACGCAGTTCGGCAGCTCAAGGCGGCATTCCCTGACCACGTTATCCTTGCTGACATGAAGACCATAGATACCGGTGCCATGGAGATAGAGATGGCTGCTAAAGCGGGTGCTGATATCGTTATCCTTCTTGGCAGCGCTGATGATTCCACAGTCCAGGACGCTATCCGCGCTGCCAGAAAATACGGGGTGAAACTCATGGCTGACCTCATATCGGCAGATGACCCTGCAAACAGGGCAGCGCAACTTGTTGACATGGGGATTGATTATATCAATATCCATGCAGGCATCGACCAGCAGATGACAGGCTATGACCCTGTAAAGCTTCTAAAGAAATTCAAGGTGAGCGTGCCGGTTGCAGTAGCCGGGGGGCTTGATGCACAGAGCGCAGCTAAAGCAGTGTTGTCTGGCGCTCGAATCGTTATCGTGGGAGGGAACATCGTTCGCTCATCAAATGTAACAGCCTCGGCAAAGGCTATCAGACAGAGCATTGATGCTCCCGACATTACTGAAGAAAAAGAAAGATCAATTGAAGAAAAGACGATCGAATTGCTAAAGAGCGTATCCACGCCCAACATCTCTGACGCCATGCACAGGAAGGGCGCCATGAAGAGCATCCATTCCATCTGCCTGGGGGCAAAAGCCGTGGGCAGGGCGGTGACTGTGGCGACCTTTGAAGGCGACTGGGCAAAGACCGTTGAAGCCATTGATGTGGCAAAAGAAGGGGATGTTATCGTGATATATAACGGCAGCCCGCACGTGGCACCGTGGGGCGAGCTTGCGACGCTCTCCTGTATGAACAGGAAGCTAGCGGGTGTTGTTATAGATGGGGCGGTAAGGGACGTTGATGATATCCGGATGCTCAAATTCCCAGTGTTTGCGGTATCCATAGTCCCGAACGCAGGGGAACCCAAGGGATTCGGGGAGATAAATGCAGAAATAAAGTGCGGTGAACAGACTGTCAGACCGGGTGATTATATCGTTGGGGATGATAACGGGGTCGTGGTCGTCCCTAAGGAAAGGGGATACGAGATCGCGCGGCGGGCAGTTGAAGTGGAGAAAAACGAAAGCAGGATACGTGATGAGATCATGAAGGGGAAAACCCTGTCCCGGGTATTGTCACTTGAAAAATGGGAAAAAAGGTAGGGAAAGGTTGATGCTATTTAAAAACATTAAGGGGCTTCGATAAAATACATATATAACAATCAACCATTAATAATTGGTACTATTAATAATTAATACAAAAATGAGGATAATTATGGAACTCACACCAATTCAGAAAGAAATCTTGACTTCACTTATTAGTTTATACAGGGAGAAAAAACAGGCTATCAAAGGGGAAGATATTGCTGAGATCATTAACCGGAACCCAGGGACAGTTCGCAACCAGATGCAGTCGCTCAAGGCACTGGGGCTTGTCGAGGGCGTGCCAGGACCAAAAGGCGGGTATAAAGCTACTGGTGAGACCTACCGCGCCTTATGTCTTTTAGAGATGGAAAAGGAAACGGTAGTGCCAATAAAGCGCAACGATGAGATTATTCTAAATGCAACTGCCGCTGAGATCAGTTTCACCACTGTCAGGCATCCAGACCTTTGCAACGCGACCGTGCATGTTATTGGCGATATAAAGAAGTTCGATATGGGTGACCGTATTACGGTCGGACCTACACCTGTAAATAGAATGGTCATTCGTGGTGAGGTCATCGGAAGGGATGATACGCAGAATTCGATATTGTTCGTTATACAGGAAATGGTATCCCTGCCTAAAAAACCCATCAGGGAGTATATCAGGAAAAATCCCATTTCAATCCCTGCCACAGCAACGATACAGGAAGCTTCGAGGATACTGGTGGGGAACCAGATACATGGCGCGCCGGTAAAGGACAAGACAGCTATTGTGGGTATAGTGACACTCACCGATATTGGAAAGACTCTTGCAGATGGCAAAACAAGCCTCAAGATAAAAGATATAATGACAAAGAAGATAATTTCTGTCGATGGCGATTTGCCTCTTTATGAAGTGGTAAGGGTATTCAATAAGGAGAAGGTGGGAAGGCTCCTTGTCAGGATAGACGGGGAATTTGCAGGACTCATTTCGAAAACCGATATCCTTGACAAAATTATGGCTTATTGATCATGGGATTCGTGCTGGTTTACATCAGCCAGCCCGTTCTCATCGTTCTTTTTTAATCTCTTTGTTACTTCGATGAGTGGATGTTTGGCGTAATCAAGTATCTTTATATCAGATAATGTGTGGAGACCCGATGACGCGGCTGTTTTTTCAAGTCCCAGATGGACTTCATCGCTCAGGGGGATTACATAAGCATCCATGTTATTTATTCCAAGCTTCTTTGCAGCTACTACCCTGTGGTGACCGTCCACAAGGATCAGTTTATTTGTTTTTTTTATTACGACTATAGGTTCGGCCAGCCCTTTTCGAAGCTCGTAGATCCTTCCGTCAAGCTCATCCGCATAGACCTTAGATTGCGTGGGTATGAGTTCATTGATATTGACAGTTTCCCGTAT
>JBGOYM010000092.1:0-8157 GCA_041479675.1 Candidatus Methanoperedens sp. | reverse complement strand
CGATCAGATTAACTATCCCTTTTTCGGATGCGATATCCACTATTCTCTGTGTTATCACGCCATCAAACACAACGCTTGTGATATTGCCATTTATGTCCTTTAAGACAGTCGCAAGGTCGCGCACAGGCACTTCGTGGATGATATTATTGCTTTCATCGAGCATGCGCGCGCTGAGGCTGCCGCTCAACTGGGATATATGTTCCTGGAAAACATTGTGCTTTACCTCTTTAGGTGCCTCTTCCACGACCTCTCTGATGGGTTTTTTCTTTTCAGGTTCAGCGTTCTGCTCAGGCAATTTTTCCGGCTCTTCATTTACCTGTTCTATATCAACTTCACGGGAAACTGCGGGTTCACTCTTTCCTCCCATCTTTTTCCGTGTTGCGTCCATTATGGCAAATCTTCTCTTCTTGCTCACCTGGTAGTAATCGAACGCCTGTTCCACAGGTATCTTCTGCCTGAGTGATTTCAGGATTTCCTTCTGCACGAGTTCTTCAACGCCCTTTCCATCCGGTGCACGTGCAATAAAATCTACGTCCGCTACCTGGAGAAGCTCTTTGATTATCAGTTCTCCGCCCCTGTCACCATCTGTGAAAGCCGTTACCGTCTTTTTCTTGCACAGGTCGGTCACAGGCTGGGGCACATTGGTGCCTCCCACGGCGATGGCGTTCTTAATGCCGTACCTCAGGAGGTTGAGCACATCAGCCCTGCCTTCCACTACGATTATGGCATCTGAATCAACTACATTAGGACCCATGGGGATATTCTCCTTCCCATAGTTCATGATCTCTTCGATCCTCAAAGATTGTCTCACTTCGTCCGTGATCTCCTGGCTCTCAGGCAGCATCTCATCGAACATCTCAGACATGATCTGCTTTGCGCGTTCTATCACTTTCTTTCTTTTTGATGACCTGACATCTTCTATTTTTGCAATGCCAATGTTCGCTATGCAAGGACCTATCCTGTCTATGGTCTCAAGGCTTGCCGCAAGAACTGCGGTCTCGACCTTGTCCAGGCTTGAAGGAATATCTATGGTTCCCATTGATTTTCCCATGTTCGATTTAATGTTTACCTCAAGCCTTCCGATCCTGCCGCTTTTTTGCAGCTCACGAAGGTCAAGGTCAGCCCCTATCAAGCCTTCTGTCTGTCCGAATATCGCTCCGATAACATCAGGGCGCTCAATAACTCCGTCTGCTTTTATTTTAGCATGAATAATATATTTTGTTGTATCTGAATTTTGCATATATAGTACCCTCCCTCAGAATAGCAGTTAGAAAATAGTTCCGTTATTGGGTATGGCTAAGTCGGACGTTTTTTATCTATACTAAAAGTAATGCATTAGTATTTGCCTTCATTCTTTTGATCCCAGACAGGAAATTATTAACATTTGTATATCGATTCACGGTTCAAGCCGTAAATCCAGAGTGATTGTGAAATTATCTAACTACTTTTCTATGGATGATTGTCTGCATAAATGATCATTTTATCTTCATCTATGCATATAACACTATAATAGTAAGAATACCTTTAAAAACGTTGTGGTTCTGAGTTTCTCCATATACTTGCTGAGACTTTCAATATCCTTGATCCTCTTTTTCACAAGAAAGCCGATCCTTGCGCGGATGTCCATATTTGGAATGATGCTATAAGCATGGAGATAGTCTATTATCTTGCGGGCGACCATACCGCCTTTCCTGTCCCAGTCCGTCAAAAGAACGATATCTTTCCCGCTTCTTGACAACTTCTCTGTGAAATCAAGCAGAGGCTGCTGGGAAGACAATTTTATCTCTCCATTAATGCCAAGCGACCGCAGCGATTCCACGTCCTTGCGACCTTCAACAACGATTATCGCCCCCACATCTGATAGATTCTTTAGTTCAAGAATAAGCTCTTCAAGCTTTTCAAGCCTCTCAATATCCTCAAGAGTTCTTATGTTCATTTTCCTTCAATAATTTTAGAATCTCCGGCATCTTCGCGCCTACTATCAATAGCGATTTCTTACTGTTAGTAAGACCTGTGATGATCCTGACATCCCTGGAATTAACATGGAAAAGGTCGGATAAGAACGATATGAGCTGTTCATTGGCTTTTCCCTTCTGGGCTCTTTCGGACAGCCGCACTTCGATGCGTTTGCGCCAGGGATTATACCCATGCACTGCGGTTTCCTTCGCACCTGGTGAAATTTCAAGGTCAAGCACGACACCTTCACTGGTCTGCCTGACTGCTTCTTTCATAACAGTTTAATTAGGTGGGATTAATATTAATTCTATCGTTATCTCTATATACCCTCAAAATAATTTCATGCCAGGTAATCGAATGAAGACATGCATAATGTGTGGCGGCGAGGGTACAAGACTGCGACCCCTCACCTTTGACAGACCAAAACCAATGATCCCGCTTCTGAATAAACCTTCGGTGGTGCATCTTGTAGAGCACCTTGCCAAGGAGGGATTCAACGATATCGTGCTGACCCTTGGTTATCTTGGCGGTGAGATCGAGGCAGCGCTTGGCGACGGCAGCATGTACGGCGTGCATGTAGAATACGTGCATGAGAAAGATAAACTTGGGACCGCAGGTGGGGTTAAGAACGCAGAGGAATTTTTTGAAGGCGAGCCGTTCATGGTAGTGGGCGGCGACCATGTAATGAACCTTGGGCTTCGTGAATTTGTGCGTTTCCATGAGAAAAACGATGCGATCATAACCATAGGTCTGCTCCCGATCGATGACCCGCGCGAATATGGTATTGCGGATATGGACGTGAATAACAGGATCAACCGGTTCTTTGAAAAACCAGGACCAGGGGAGATTTTCAGTAATCTTGCAAGCACCGGGATATATGTCTGCGACCCAGAGACGCTTGACTGGGTCCCGAATAAAAAATATGATTTTGCCAAAGACCTTTTCCCGGATCTTATGAAGCAGAGGGAACGCATTAACGGTTTCCTTGTGCATGGAAGATGGACAGATATCGGCAACCCGCAGGCTTACAGGGAGGCATGCAGGTGGATGCTTGAGCAGATGCCTGGAACAAAGATCTCAGGGCGATTAAACATCAAGGATGCGAAGGTGACGGGCCCCATAGATATCGGACACGATGTTTCCCTTGGCTCAAACTCCTCGATAGTCGGACCGATCGTCATCGGCGAGAATACGTCCATAGGAGATAACGTCCTGATAGGACCTTATACTTCTATAGGCTCAAATTGCAGGATAGGTAATAACTCGCGGATACTGTCCTCGTATATTTACGATAATGTTGAAATAGGTACCAACACCGCGGTTTCAAGCGCGGTCATAGACAATGCCACAAAGATAAAGGATTCATGCATACTCGAGACCGGGACGGTAATCGGCCCAAGGGTCATCATCGGGGAAGAAGTTACGGTCAACTCACTTGTAAGGATATGGCCTGAGGTCAGGGTAAAGAACGGGACAAAGGTCAGCGAGAACCTGGGGAATGAGGATTTCGGCAACGATATAAAAGGCTCTTAGGCTTCCCAGATATCCACAGAACCGTCCTTTTTTCCAATATAGACCGCATCAACACCAGTAAATATCCCATGCTCTACGATCCCGCAGCATTGCGAAAGTTTTTTACTGAGTGATTCAGGGTCGTCGATCCTTCCGAAATCAGCATCTATTATGAAATTCCCGTTATCAGAGATCACAGGGCCGTCTTTGCTGACACCCATTCGCAGTTCTGCTTTTCCACCGAGTTCTGCTAACTGTTTTATTACAAGCTTCAGGGCAAAGGGCAGCACTTCAATTGGAACTGGATGTGAAAGGATATCTGAACATTTGGATTCGTCCACAACCACCACGAACTTTTTAGAGGACAGAGCAACGATCTTTTCCCGCGTGTGCGCGGCTCCACCCCCTTTTATAGCAGTGAAACCCGCTATCTGGTCGGCGCCGTCGATGTCTATGTCAATTTCAGGATGTTCATCAAGTGTAGTAAGAGTGATACCATTCTCTGCCCCCAGGAATGATGACTGGTATGAGGTGGGAACACCAAGGATCTCAAGACCATCTGCGACACGCCTGCCGAGTTCTTTTATTGCATAAGCTGTTGTGGAGCCTGTGCCCAGCCCCACGACCATCCCGTTCTCTACAAGCTTCGCCGCACACTCGCCTGCTGCCTGCCTGGGGTTGCACTTATGTTGGTTTTTCATAATGCGATAGTATATGCTTTTGTTGTTTATAAAATATCCATTTAACGTGCAAGTTCAAGGAAAACATCTTCGAGGTCTGGCTGGGAAATATCGATGTTCTTGATTCGAACATCATAGAACAATTTTAATATCCTGTCAAGGATGGAAACTGCATTTTCTGCGACGATCTTTATTTTCCCTGTGCCATATACAGTATCGAGAATCTCAGGAATGTTCTTTAGAGCGGCAACGTCGAACTCCCCTTCATATTCTATGGTGATGGTCTCGCCCAACTTCATCTGCTTCTTTAGTTCGAGGGGAGATGCATTCGCGATAATCTCACCTTTTTTAATGAACGCTATGCGTCCGCAGAGTTGTTCAGCCTCTTTCATATAATGGGTAGAAAGGACTATCGTGATATCTCTTTCTTCATGGATGCTTTTTATCTGTTGTCGTATCTTTATTGCCATATCAGGGTCAAGGCCAACAGTGGGTTCGTCCAGGAAGAGCAGTCGTGGTTCATTAAGCAGCGCTTTGGCAAGCGACAGCCGCTGCTTTGTCCCTGTTGAAAGTGAGTCAAATCTGGAATTCCTGAAAGGCTCAAGTTCAAGCAGATCAATGACATTTTTTATGGCTTTATCTTTATTTTTTAACGATGCTTTTCACTTTATCTGCCTCAGAGAGGGCATCGATGCCAAAGATTTCGACTTTTCCTCCATCCGGGAGCGTGAGAGTGGATAGTATGGATATAAGCGTGGTCTTGCCCGCGCCGTTCGGGCCCAGGATGCCGAAAATTTCTCCTTCTTCTATATTAATAGAAACATTCTTCAAAACCTCTTTTTTTCCATGGATGCCGTTTTTATAATATTTATTTACTTTTTCGGCTTTTACTGCGAACATGGGCACTTATATTGACCTGAAAGGCAAAAAGGTTTTTTTAAATGTTCCCCGATCTTTCAAGGTAATCCTTAATTGCTGCATGCAGACCGTCTGCGGCAAGGTTAGAGCAGTGCATCTTTACAGGCGGTAGTCCCTCAAGCGCCTCAGCCACGTCGTTCCTGGTTATCTTAAGTGCTTCCTCAAGAGTCTTGCCTTTTGCCATCTCTGTAATCATACTGCTTGTAGCGATTGCCGCCCCGCAGCCGAATGTCTTGAATTTGACGTCCTCAAGCCGATTATCTTTCACTTTAATATAGATCCACATAAGGTCGCCGCATACCGGGTTCCCGACCTTGCCTATGCCGTCCGCATCCTTGATCTCGCCAACATTGCGCGGGTTCGCAAAATGCTCCATCACTTTTTCACTGTATCCGTCTGTCATGTTTTTCATCTCGCCAGAGGTGATATCATCCTTAGCTTGTTCACTATTTCCGGGAGCACTGAAATAATATAATCCACATCATCCTGGGTGTTCCCTCGCCCGATCGTGAACCTGAGTGAACCGTGTGCTTCTTCGTGTTTTAAACCTGTCGCCAGAAGAACGTGCGAGGGTTCAAGCGATTTTGATGAGCATGCCGAGCCAGTGGACGCTGCCACACCTTTCATATCAAGGTTCAATATCATGGACTCACCCTCAATAAAGCTGAACCTGAAATTCACATTATCAGGCAGGCGTTTTTCCGGATGTCCATTAAGGTATGAATCTTTTATTTCAAGTACGCCCTTGATGAGTGAATCCCTTAGCTTTGTTATTTTTGCAGCTTCAGGAAGGCGTTCCTTTGCAAGTTGGGCAGCTTTCCCGAAGCCAACGATGCCGGGGACGTTCTCAGTGCCTGAACGGATGTCCCTCTCATGCCCACCACCGTGAAACAGTGGTTCAAGCCCGGTACCTTTCCTGATGTAGAGCGCTCCAACGCCCTTTGGTCCGTACATTTTATGGGCGCTCATGGAAAGAAGCGAGACACCGAGGGCATCCACATTGAGCGGGAGTTTTCCTGCAGTCTGGATAGCATCTGTATGAAAAGGGATGTTTTTTTCTTTTGCGATCTTTCCGATCTCTTCAACAGGCTGGATAGTCCCTATCTCGTGGTTGGCATGCATAATAGTTATGAGTACTGTTTTTGATGTTATCCCAGTTTCAACATCGGCAGGGTTCACGAGCCCTTCTTTGCTTACCGGGAGATATGTGACTTTGAAACCCTGGGTCTCAAGATATTTGCATGTGTATAGCACTGCATGATGCTCGATAGAGCTTGTGATTATGTGGTTGCCCTTTTTCCGGTTCCTGTATGCCAAACCTTTAATGGCAAGGTTGTCAGATTCAGTGCCGCTGCCAGTGAAAATTATCTCCTCTTTTTTTGCGCTTATCAGGTCTGCTACTTTCGCACGGGCGTCTTCCATTGCTCTTCTTGCCTCACGCCCAATAGAATAAAGGCTTGATGGATTCCCGAACCTGTCTGAAAAGTAAGGAAGCATTGCTTCTGTGACCGCTGCATCAACCGGTGTTGTGGAGCTGTGGTCCATATATATTTGGCGGGTCATAGTTCCCGGTATGTCAAGGTTAAAAATATACTTAACGATTGCGTCATTTGCCATACATAAAATATAAATGCTAAGTACTTGTATTAGGGTTGCCCAAAATTAGGGCCGCGCCGGCTAATCCCGGGGCTAAAGCCACAGGAGGATCAAGATGGCTAAAAAAGAAGAAACTAAAGAGACAAAAGAATCAGTAAAGGAAGCCCAGAAGAAAGAGGCTCCTAAGAAAGAAGCGTCCCAAGAGGCGAAGAAAGAGAAGAAAGAAGATAAGAAACACGAAGGGAAAGGGGAAGAACACGCAAAGAAGGAGCGAAAAGGCGCTCCAAAAGAGGGGAAGAAAGAAGCACCCAAAGCAAAGGAAGAAGGTCCTGAAATAAGACATATTGTGCGCATTGCCGATACTGACATTGATGGAAATAGGAGCATACAGTATGGACTTACAGGTATTAAGGGAATAAACCGACGTGTTGCAAAGATCGTTTCATTAAATTCCGGTCTTGATCCGATTGCTACGATCGGATATCTGAACGATGCTGATATCGATAAATTAAAATTATCAGTTGATAATATTTCTACGGTCCTGCCGACATGGATGATGAATAAGCAGAACAACATTCTGACTGGTGATGACAGACAGTTATTGGGGATGGATGTTTTGCTTAGCAAGAATGAAGATATTAACCTCATGAAGAAAGCCCGTTCATATAAAGGCTTAAGGCATGAGCGCGGCCTCAGGGTAAGAGGACAGCGCACCAGGTCGACAGGCAGAAAAGGAAGAACTGTGGGTGTTACCCGTGCGGCGATCCAGGCCACCCAGGCAGCAGCCAAAGAAGGCGAAAAGAAAGAAGAAAAGAAGGCGGGCGGTAAATAATGGGATACCCGGGAAAGAACCGTAAATCGTATGAAACGCCAAAACATCCATGGCAGGCAGCCAGGATAGCAAGTGAAGTCGAACTTATTAAGGCATATGGTCTTCGAAATAAAAAAGAGGTCTGGAAAGCCCACAGCAACCTTAAGAATTACAGGGAACTGGCAAGAAAACTTCTCGCAGAGAGCGCGAAAAGAACACTTTCAGGACATGTGAAAACAGACGCTGATAACATCCTGAACCGCCTGAAAAGATATGGTCTGCTAAAGTCAGAAGCCGGACTTGATGAGATCCTCACGCTCCAGGTGACCAATTTCCTTGACAGGAGACTGCAGACCCAGGTTCACAAACAGGGACTTGCCAACACGCTCAAACAGGCGCGGCAGTTTATTGTTCATGGTCATATCTCTGTTGGAGGCAGGAAGGTTACAGTGCCGGGTTATATTGTTTCAATGGATGAGGAATTGGGAATGAGTTACTATGGCAACTCACCTTTATTCATAGAAGACCACCCATCAAGACCGTCACAGGTCGTTAAGGAGATAGTGCAGGAGTCGGCTAAGTCTGGAAAGCCAGATACAAAGACGGAGGTTTGATAATAATGGCAACTGAAAAATGGGGCGTAGCTCACATATATTCTTCATTCAATAACACCCTGATAACGAT
>JBGOYM010000091.1:0-8188 GCA_041479675.1 Candidatus Methanoperedens sp. | reverse complement strand
GCAGGGAGAACCTCAATTTATCAAGACTCACGATAGACTCATTCAGAAAGCCGCAGCAGTATGCCCGACCGCCTTGCGCCGATAATAGCCCGGTCAAGAGCAAAGATCCCTATCGCAAAATAAAATACCGCAAGTCCGAACCCGAGTAAAACATTTGCTGTGCCAGAGCCGTAGAAAGAGCGCATATATTCAAGGAAATATGTGAGCGGTATGACACGCGCGATCATCTGCACGCCTTCCGGTAGCACAGACACAGGATAGTAGATCCCGCACACGAACATCATAATGCCCGTGATAGTCCATGCTGCCACCTCAGCGCGCTGCCCGAACGTCAGGATAGAGATACATACCAGTATACCTATTGATGCTGAGGTCAGGAAAAGCCCGGCCATGAATACAAATACGGGTATCGCACCCGCAGCAAGAAAATTAAAGTCGAAAGCATAGAAGCTTATCACGACAAGGACGGCAAAGACAAGACCGCTTCGCAACATACCGAACAGCAGTGACCCCACCACAAGATGTATACCTCTGACCGGTGCTATGAAAGTATGTTTGACGCTCTTGCTCCAAACATCGAAAAGCATTACGTAGGCAATATCGATCTGGCATACCTGGACAATGCTGAAGGCGATTGCTCCTATCAGTATGAACGATACCTTATCCTGTTCCATCGATAAGAAACCTGTCATCAGTCCAATCGACATAAGACTGATAAAAGGCCAGAATATCACCTCAAAAACCGTAAAAAAATTTCGTTTAGCTATTATCCAGTTTTTGTAAAATGAAGCTGCATACCTCTCGAACAATCGCGATCACATCTCTGTATCTCTACGGCAACTCAGTTTGGGAAGGACAATATTAAATTTTTCGATATATTCTTAAATACAGACGATATGTTATCCGCAATGATCTTGGATTATGAGGATATTGCGGACTATATTTTAAAAAATTACAGGAATAAAGTGGTTGAAGTGGGGGTGGGAAGCATGCCTCATGTCGCACTTGCATTAAAGGACAGGTTAGATGTGGTCGTTACTGACATAAACGAGCAGGAATATGAAGGGATCAGGTTTTGCAGGGATGACATATTCGATCCTGACATGGGGATATTCAAAAACGCTACGCTCATATATTCGATCAGACCCCCGATAGACATCCAGGAAGCAATGGCAAAGATAGCAAAAGAAGTGGGGTCTGACATGCTCATCCGGCCTTTCGGTAGTGAAATAGCAGATATTGACAGGATATGCAAATCGTGCAGGCTTGTGAATTACAAAAAAGCGAGGTTTTATATATACAGATTCTAAAAGAGTTGCTCGAATGAACAGACAGGAACATAGAAAAAGCGCTACGGCGCTTGAACCTGCCCTCCAGATAGGGAAATCCGGCATAGGGGCGGTCGTTGATGAGTTAAAAACACAGTTGAAGAACCGGAAACTCGTTAAAGTAAAATTCCTTAAATCTGCTTTTTTCGAAGGGGATAAGAATGAACTGGCTGAAAAACTGGCGAACATGACTGGCTCAGAACTTATTGAGGTCAGGGGTAATACTGCTGTATTTCGCCGAAAAGGGTAAATACTATCCGATAATTAGATAAGTCCCCTGACATAATCAGGGAATCACTTACATTACATATAAAGATGATTTTACGGAGGATCAACATTGACAACAGTATATGACGTGCCTGCAGAAATGTTCATAAATAACGTGGCACAGAAATTAAAGAATGAAAAGAAGGTTAACCCCCCTGAATGGTCGCGGTTTGCCAAAACAGGAGCACATAAAGAACTCTCCCCGGATAACGCAGACTGGTGGTTCGTAAGATGCGCGTCCATCTTAAGACGCGTGTATATCGACGGTCCGGTCGGCATATCGAGGTTGCGGAGTTTCTACGGTGGAAAGCACAGGAACGGAGTAAGACCTGCACATTTCTCAAAAGGAAGCGGATCTATCGCAAGAGAAGCGCTCCAGCAGCTTGAGAAGGCAGGGTTTATCAAAGCCCAGAAAGTTGGCAGGTTAGTATCGCCGCAGGGTCAGTCATTTATGGACAATGCAGCGAATGAAGTTAAAACAGAGCTGGTAAAGACAAAACCTGCTCTGGCAAAATATTAGTTTTGGAGACCCCGTACTTAAGTACGGGGTTTGATATAAACATGGATGAAGATCTCGAAGAGATAAGAAGGCGCAAGCTTGAGCAGTTGCAGCAGCAGCAGTATAGCGGTCAGGCGCAGGCTGCCCAGCAGGAGCAGGCGCGCGCTGAGTATGAGACAAAAAAAGCTGCCATCATGCGCCAGATACTCACGCCTGAAGCCCGCGAGCGCCTGAACACTCTTAAGATGACAAAACCCGAACTTGTAGCAAGCGTGGAAGCGCAGTTGATCTCTCTGGCGCAGAGCGGAAGGCTGACCGGGATGATCGACGATGCAAAGCTCAAGGCGCTGCTTCTGCAACTTCAGCCAAAGAAGCGCGAGATGCAGATCAGAAGGGTTTGAAGAGGCTCAATCCGAGTATTGAGTCCATAGTTCTGAACGTTTCAAGTATCTTTCTACTTGATCCTTTGTCCGGCTCCATACCCATTACAGCATCTGAAAGCTCTTCCATTATCTTCAAAGCCTTCCCTGTATCCAGGTTATCATCCATGACCTTCTCGAATTTTTTGAGAGCTTTCATGGCGATCTTCTCCACATCATCAACTCCTTTTGCGCGTTTGATTCGTTCAATGACGCAATGGATTTTCTCAAGTTTTTCCCCCGCTTCCTCAAGTCCATGGAACGTGAAATTAAGTCTTCTCCTGTAGCTCATTGATAGCAGCAGGTACTTTATCGCCATCGGCCTGTATCCCTTTTCCAGAAGGTCGTGCAAAGTGTAGAAATTACCCATGGATTTTGACATTTTCCTTCCATCTATCATCAGGTGCCTTGTGTGAAGCCAGTATTTTGACGGGTTCTCCCCAAACGCCCCGAAGTTCTGCGCCATTACGGTCTCGTGATGTGGAAATATATTGTCCACACCTCCTACGTGAATATCAAAACGTGTTCCAAGGTGTTTCGTACACATAGCCGAACATTCTATATGCCAGCCCGGTCTTCCCTTCCCAAGTTCAGTCTCCCAAAAGACATTCCCGTCTTCTTTCTCATATGATTTCCAGAGCGCAAAATCCGATATTATGGCAGAATCCTCCCCCCATTCGTCTCGTTTTATTTTCTTTTTTCCTGGAACAAGCTTCAGGTGAGAGAGTTCCCCCCATCTATTGAATCTTGATACATCGTAATATACCGTGCCGTCTTTTCCACGGTATGCATACCCATTGTCCACAATTTTTTTAATTATTCCTATTATTTCAGGAACATGCTCCGTTGCTCTTGGAAAAACATCGGCAGGGAGTAAATTCAATTTCTCCATATCCTCAAAGAATATTCTTGAATAATATTCTGTCAGTTCTTGCAGTGTCTTTCCTTCTTTCCTTGCTGTGGCTATTGCTTTATCCTCTACATCAGTAAGGTTCATCACCCTTTTTACCCTGAATTCTCTGAACCTCAGGTACCGAACAAGCACATCCTCGAATACGAACGTCCTGAAATTCCCGATGTGGGCATACTGGTACACTGAAGGTCCGCATGTGTATATCCCTACCACATCGCTCAGAGGTTTGAACTCTTCTTTTTTTCGCGATAGCGTGTTAAAAAGCTTTAGCACCCTACATCCTCCTGAAACTCAAAACACCTATACCCATTGCTATTAATGAAAAAAGAAGCATCACCGCAACATCAAGGAATATCGGGAACTGATGTGGGCCCAGGATAATTCCCCTTACCGCATCCACTCCGTATGTGAGAGGATTAATGAAAGTAACAACAAAAAGCCACCCTGAAAGATTACTTACCGGGAACAGCGCGCCGCTAAAGAAGAACATAGGCCACATAACGAAGTTTATTACAAGAGTGAAACCTTCAGGACTTTTAAGGTTCGCACCTATCACAAGCCCTATGCTGACCATGGCGATCGAGATCAGAAGAAGCATGAGAAAGGCATTTATGATGACGATCGGTGTAAGCGGAACGCTGATAAAAAGACCGATGATAAGCAGGAAAACTACCTGTATCATAGCATCTGTCGCCCCGCCCAGCACCTTTCCAGCAAATACGCTGGCTCTTGATACAGGCGCCACGAGCACTTCTTTTAAAAAGTCAAGTTTCCTGTCCCAGATGATATAGACACCATAGAAAAGCGATGCAAAAAGCACTGTCATGACAACTATGCCGGGATAGATAAAAATCTGATAGCTGTACCCCTGAACTGTTTCAATGGTCGAACCCACACCTGCCCCGAATGCGAATATCCACAACAGCGGCGAGACTATGGATGAGATCACGCGCTCTTTCTCCCGCATATATATTTTGGCTTCTCGAAGCCATATGGCATATATTCCTTCTATCTCGCTCATTTTTTCATCATCCTCTCCCAGAAACCGCCCTCTGCTTCAGCCTCGCGGATCTCCCGACCTGTATAATGCATGAACACGTCGTTCAACGTCCCGCTTCTTACCTCCACGAAATCAATGGGTCCTGTGTGTGTGAGAAGATCCTGCAGGTGCTTGCTTGCGTCCTTTATTGAAAGGTAGAGCAGTCCGTCCTTTTCTTCAATTTTCCTGACATATTCAAGCTTTCTCAATGCTTCTGTATCTGGGGTCCGCTGTTTGAGTTTGACTACATCTCCGATTATTTGATTTTTGAGTTCTGCTGGTGAATCAAGCACCACGATCTTTCCATAATCGATGATGGCTACCCTATCGCACAAACTTTCAGCCTCTTCCATGTAGTGAGTTGTTAACATGACTGTCATGGACTCCTTTGCCGCAAGGTCGCTGATATATTCCCATATATGTTCCCTTGTCTGGGGATCAAGCCCGAGCGTTGGCTCGTCAAGGAAAAGTATCTTCGGATGATGCATTATTCCGCGCGCAAGTTCAAGTCGCCGGCGCATTCCGCCTGAGTATGTATTGACAAGGTCATCCGCCCGTTTTTCCAGGTTCACGATAGAGAGCACTTCATCGATGCGCTGCTTCCTTATTTCACGCGGAACGCCAAACAGCAGGTTGTGCATCTCAAGGTTCTCTCGTCCCGTTAGAAGGTCGTCCACGCTTGGCGCCTGGAACACGATGCCTATGGACTTCCTGACTTTTCCCGGCTCTTTCACGATATCAAAGCCGTTCACCCAGGCTCTTCCTGATGTGGGTTTAAGGATGGTGCAAAGCATAGAGATAAGGGTGGTCTTTCCCGCGCCGTTTGGACCCAGGAGACCGAATATTTCACCCTCTTTGACTTCAAGGTTCATGCTGTCAACAGCGGAGATTTTTTCGTATTTCCGGGTGAGAGCTTCGGTTTTAATGACCACAGGCTCCCGACTGAAGCTCCCTTCAGTTTTGGTGTGCATGAGTGATTATACGTTTTCCTTAAATAAAAATATAGAGGAAAAACATTAAAGAGTTCATAATGCAATTCAATCTCAAAACCATACTTATAATTCTAAAGGTTTAAGACTAACTATGGCACAACTTTCCTTCCGCGTCATCCTCGTTGAACCATTATACAGCGGCAATGTGGGGTCAGTCGCCCGCGTTATGAAGAACTTTGGTTTTTGTGAACTTGTGCTTGTTTCGCCATGCGATATCGACATGAAAGCAAAAGTTATGGCTGTCCACGCATATGAAATAATAGAGAACGCAAAGATCGAATTCTCATTTGGCGATGCGGTCAGGGATTCAAATATAGTTGTTGGAATGACCGGAAATCCGGGTAAGACAGATAACAAACACATGAGACTGCCTGCCCTGTCTCCCAGAAAGCTCAAGGAAAAACTCACAGGCGCAGGCGGAGTGATCTCCCTTATCTTCGGAAGGGAAGACCGCGGACTTTCGAACGAGGAGCTTGAGATGTGCGATCTTATTGTGAATATCCCGACAAGCCCTGAATATCCAAGCATGAACCTCTCGCATGCGGTCTCAATTGTGCTGTATGAACTGAGCGATATCAGCGGAGGAAATACATATCTTGCTGACCATTTTGACATAGATCTATTATACGGACACATTGATGAAGTACTGGATGATATTGAATACAAGGAGCACAAGGAAGACAAGACAAAGCTTATGCTGCGCCGGATACTTGGACGTGCTGAACTTACCGGGCGCGAAGTGCAGACCCTCAGGGGCGTGCTTCGCCGCATTCAATGGAAGTTGAACAAACTATGACAAATCCTGTTGATTTTATGCTGGGCTGCCTGTTCGGAAAAAAACCAAGGATATCTGAAAGCCAGATCATCCGCCCTGCCGAACTCAAAGGCGATCCAAGGATGGGCGAAGTAACACAGTTCTTTATCGTGGCGTCAGTAGAGGTGGGAAATACCACGACCAAGTGCATCCTTACTGCCACAAATATGAAGGACGGGCGGACACGTCTTTTGAACAAGACCGTTAAGATGACCCGTGACGTGAGGAAGCCAAAACCAAGCGAGAGGATATTTGGCTCGACGCTTAGCGGTGTATCGCTGACAAGGGAATCAATAGCTGAGCTTGTCCGCGACACGCTCATTGAAGCTCATGAGGCTGTTAACCTTGATATAACTTCAGACCTTGATTTTGCAGTTAGATCCACCGGGGTCGTGGCTGGATTCTCTTCTCCTCATGAAGTTGGTGAATTCATAAAAGCGCTGGCTGACGGCTGTCTTTTTGCAGGAATACCGCCGAAAAAGATGGTTCCTGCCATGTCAATCGATAATGTGCCATTAAAGTTCAGGGACCATACTCTTATCGATAAGATCGTATTTAACGGCGCTGTGGGTGGTGTGCTTCCTCCAACAGGTTCCACTGGCGTTGAAATCGTAGCCAACGAAATGGAAGGAGAACTTTCCACTGCCGGCATAAAGGAAGGAGCAAAATGGGCAGGAGTTGATTACAGGAATCCTGTTTTTTCTATGGACTTTGGCACAACGCTCAAAGGGCGCATCACTAACGGCGATATACCATACGCAAGAACAATAGCCAATCTGTGCGGCTATGCTGGTGCAATTCCAGATGCAGTGATAAAAGGCACCGGGCTTGTGGACAGGAGATACGGCGCAGCGCTTGACCTGTTCCATGACAACAAAGAGAGCATGATATGGCTGACAAAAGGCGGGACGATAAAGAAATACGCAAAGGAGATCCATGAAAGGATATCTATCGAGATCGTGCCAGAGAACAGGGACAGGTACGGAAGCGTGCCCGTTGATCCTGCTGCTGCAAGGGAGATCGGGGTAACGCTTCTCGGGTGCGACGCTGGCACTAACGGAAGTCTTATGCCTGAACTGACTGATATTGGCACAGAGATATATTCCAGACATGGTCTTAAGACAATGTTCGCCACACTTGATCTTGTTTCAGCAATGATCGTTGAGAGGTTTATGACGCTGGCAATAGATAATGGACTTATTAGCGAAAAGACATCTATAGGGTTGACCGGCAGGGCAGCCATTACCGGATGCAAGCCGTACCTGATATTAAGAGCAATAAAAAAACTCGGGCTTTATGATTCTCCCCGTGACCATGTGGTTTTCGTGGACGACGGGCTTGCGCGCGGCGCTGCTGTTATGGCGCGGTGCATGAATTCGATGGGTGTTCCGAAAAATCCCATTGGCGGTGTACGCGGCGGCAGATGCGTCCTTAACCAGCGCATTGAATATTACAGAAGATCAAAGGAGAAGGCACAACTTTAAAATTCAGTGACACATATGAATATATTAAGATATATACAACGAAAAAGGGACTTTTTAATTTATTCTGTAAAAATGGTTTATCGCAGAGGAAATCAACCACAGAGTACACAGAGAACACAGAGCGTTGATGCTTTTCTCTGTGTGCTCTGTGCTCTCTGTGGTTTCTTAAACCAGATGATAATAATAAGTCTCAAAATAACTGGATTATGGGATAGTGCCAAGGAGAAGCATACTTTATGAAAGCACTTTTGATGATGGGATGCCCTGAACTGCCCGTGCAGACCGCTGCTGTGCTGTATATTGCCAATAAATTGAACAGCGAGGGCTTCGAGGTCACTTCGGCAGGAAATAAAGCTGCGATAAGTCTTCTTCTGAACTCAGACCCGGAAAAGCACTATATCAAAAAGGTGATGGACCTTGACAGGTGCATCGG
>JBGOYM010000090.1:0-8448 GCA_041479675.1 Candidatus Methanoperedens sp. | reverse complement strand
GCATCAGTTGAGGATATGGCATCTGAATTTAACAGGAATTTCTGAAAAAACACTAGAAATGATAGGGTTCAAGGATTTACTAAAGGAAACTACAGCTGTTGATTTTAAGTTGTAGGGGGGAAAATAAAAACTGTTCAGGTTAATGAAGTGGTTTTTCCAACCTGTCTAGGTCCAACAATTAGCATGTTCCTGGGTTCAAGTTCTATCTTAAGGCTGTGTTTCCTGCTCATGTATTCTTTGACCTTTTCATCGTTATTTATCTCTCCACGATCCCGCCACCATGGATTAAGATTGGATAATAGATCTATGTTTATCATATATTTGATATCAGGATATCAAATATATTTAGCTTTTTGGTTAGATGGTATCAAAAATGATATGTTTTTGGATATTATATCTTTAAAAAAAGTAAAAAAAATCGGTGTATCTCTACACCAATTTCTTTATCGGGTGGGATTCTGCCAGAACACTAAGGCCAAGGTCTTTTGCAGTCTCGCCAAGCATAATGTCAACCATTGCCACTGCAGGGAAGACACGCTTTACGTTCTCGATCGGACCATAGAGCAGGAAATTTGCCCCCATGATCTGTGCTACAAGGTTCGTACCTATGTCCACCGGCGGCCATGATTCGGTCTTGGCTTCAGGGTCTGTTTTCTTGAATTTCTTCATCCAGTCCCAGGCTGAAGCCATATTGTGGAAGCCTCCGCCGGCGGGAAGTCCAAGTTTGCCCTTTACAGCAAGAACTGACCTGATCGTTGCGCCAGAGCCTGCGCCAAGGGGCGTTGCTGCAACATCGATAAGCGGTCTTGTGATCCCGACTTCCTTGGCGACATCGAGCATTCCCTTTGCCTGACCTGTTCCACCTTTCTGAAGGATCTCAAGTTTGCCTTCGACGCTTGGATTGGTGGCGTTGAACGCAAGCACAATAGCTGATGTCAGCTTGCTCTCCTTGAGCGCTTTTATCTCCTCAGCGCCGATGCTGGCATTGATGGAGTTGTGAATTGCGCGCTTCTCTACACCTATCTCTTTTGCATATTTTGCTGCCGCCGCCCTGGTGTGTCCATCTGATGAATCAACAAGGAACGGGATATCATCGCAGATGTCCACGAACCAGTCAATGTATTTCTTTATCGCTTCAGGGGTTTCCCCCACGAGCTGGTTGAAATACGGGTTGCCTGTTGTATCTCCCATAACTTGCTGTGTATTCCACAACTTTTCTGCTGCTGCTTTATCGAATGTGCCCTTGTCCTCGTCTGTCACGATCTTATGTTTTAAATAAAACATCGTGCTGACAAGTACTGTAGGATATTCTCCCGGCTGCCCGCCGACTTTATCTTGCCGAACTCAAATACTTCCTGTTTCTTATCATATCTAAACATCTTAGCACCTCATTTACCGAATATCGCCATTGAAAGCGTTCTCTGTATCACTGGAATTAATGGAGAAAGCATCAGCAGCATATAGACCACAACTATGGTCAACGCTGTGCTTATCCCATACAGGATACCTATGTCTCTTCCCAGTTTTTTCCCGTATCTCTGATGTATTTCCGAATTGGTGAACTCGATCTTTTCTTCGATCTCGTTCAGTTTCAGTATTATTTCCTTGTAATCGTCTGGATTTACGATCACTGTGGGGACTTTTTCTGCCATTTATATCACCCCTTTCAATATCAGGGGGACAAATACAAGCAGCATGACCACAACGAAACCAAGCAGGAAACCTATCACTCCTGTGGCGCCCACACCGGATTCAAGTTTCTGGTTCCTCGCAATTAGCTGACCTCTGTACCTGATATCTTCTACCAGGGATTCTATTGTCGTCATTGAAGGAGCAACAACCATGGGCACGCCCGTTCCATATTCAATTTCTTCCGCCATTTTATCCACCTCCGAATATCGTTATTCCAAGAATGGTCAATCCGACCACCAGCCCGATCATGATGCCTTCGATCTTTCCTGCATAGATGCCGGACATCAACTTGTTCAGATTGCCTATCTGAATGGTCTGCAACTGGATGCCTTTTATCCTTGCCTGGATGGTGGCGATCTCCGCCGACATGGGTTTGACGCCGCCTGCTTCCGCGGCTTCCTCTTTCTCGCCCACAGCGATTATCATGGGTTCGCCTTCAAAGGCTCCAGGATCTTTTGCTGCAAGTTCCTTCACTCTTGCAATGATCGCGCCTTCATCCTCGGTGCCGATCATTTCGGATATTGTTATCTGCGCCTGGAATCTCTTTACTGCATCGTCTGGCAGGTTCTCGATATAAGGAATAGCTCCAGTCGAGCCAACTATCCTGTTATCCTTGAGGCCGTTCTTGTGAAGCATTATTATGGCTTCACCGGAGATATGACCCTTGACCTCTGCTCCTGTTACGAGCAGGAAGCGTATGTTTGGATTGGAGATAATGTTGGCGACGATCTTTTCTATCCCCAGGTTCTCGGTCTTGTGGGGTCCCGTGATACAGACGCCTGCCGCGAGCTGCCCCGCGCCTTTGACGTGTGAACCGCATGTGGTTACTGCTACGGGATTTTCCGGATTCCCTGATTCGTATTCTCCTTTAACAACAGGCCATCCTGCTGCCGGTTTTACCTTGTTTGCCATTTATATCCTTCCTCCCAGTTTGGTGACAGCTTCCCTGACCACGGGGATAACAAGCAGTAAAAAGGCAATGATGAATCCTATCACTGCGCCATAGAACGCATTTGTGATTATCCCTGCGTTGTATGAAGCGTTCTCCCTTCCCGGAAACATGTTCAACAGCGGTGCTTTTGGTTCAAGCTGGTTCATCATGTCAGTGACTATTTTGTCCAGTTCGTCCAGCTGCGTCCTGACCCCGTCTAATGAATACTCAACAACGTCTTCGCGTTCTTCTGCTATGACACCTGTGGAGGGGTCAAGTATTAGATGCATTTCGGGTACAACCCGTATATGACTCATATTTATGCCTCCGTCTTGGGGATCAATCCTGTCCCGACCACTGCCGCTGCGTCCTTATAGACCTCATCCCAGAACAACTTGTAGAAGATGAGCCAGAGGATTATTCCGAGCAACAGAGTGAATATTCCGGCATTGCCCAGCGTCATTATTCCTGCTATTCCTATCACTGCCATTGTGATAGCGCCCGTTGAGGCTGCAAGATACAGAAGTCTCTTCTGTTTCTCGTCAGGTCCCAGGCATGCGTTGAAGGGGTGAAGCATCGCCATCGCTCCGACCCAAAACACAGCGAGCATGAAGCCGTCATCGAAAACCATTGAAATCAAATTGCTGAACTCGAAATTTCCCGTTATTGCAGTGCTGAAGCCAATGATGATCAACGAGCCTGCAGCCGCTATTTCGGTCATGCAGCGTATCATGACAGGTATCTTCATCTTGATCACGTTCTGGGCGAACCAGCCGATAATGAGACCGATGACAGACGCTGTTACAAGCGCAACAATGGGACCGGCAAGCGTCAGTTCTTTTACTATCGCCAGACCGAACATGGCAGCGATGATGCCCATTCCCATGGCTATCTGCCCAATGGATGGGACGCCTGTGCCAAGACCATATTTTGCAACGCGCCTTACAGCTTCTGCGCCCCATACTACCGCGCACATCCCGCCCAGCGCGCCTGCTGCCGGGGCGATGGTCGTGAGGAACTGCTTAACCGGTCCTCCTGCTGCATTTCCTGCGACAGGGAGAATATAAGTGAGATATATACCGAGCAACCCTCCAACTATCCCAAATGCCATCAATGTGTTGGCGGGAATTTCTTTTATTTCGCTCATGTTAGAACCCTCCTGCTATCAATATCGCAAGTATCCCGCACAGCAGGCTGACCACAAAACTTGTGACCGCGTCCTTGGGGAGAACCCGCTTGAACTTTGGATCGTGGAATCCTTCTATCGTCCCGCCCACACCGTAGGAGGGAACGACGGCGTTCACATAGAAAACACCCATGGTGAATACGCCGGCTACAGCCGCTGCGCTTCCACCGATTATCGCGCTCTTGGCATATATCCCGACAAGGACATAATATATCAACGCCCCTCCGATCCCGCCAAGCGCTGCGCCAATTATGCCGCTAACGAAACATATTGTCGGAAGTCCCTGCCCCTGTGTGCCTTTTGACATATAAAGGTCCTGACGCGCGCCTGTTATCGGGTCATTCTTTACCTGCGCTGAAGCAAAGGGTACACCGACGCCGTATGCATATATCAGGCTCCCTGCAAGCATTGTGCTTGCCAGCATTATCATAGAACCCATGGCTCCTGCCGCGAGAACGAGAGCCATGGCATTCGGGTCTTCCTGGACTGAAGGGATCGCGTACATGGCGCTGGCTGTGATCAACCCCACAAGACCTGAACCTGCTGCAAGTTCAACTGTGCCTGTCCCGATGCCGGTTGCCTGCGCCATCGCAGCAGGCGCGCCGCCTACCGGGATGAAGTGCACAGCAATACAGACAAGGGTTCCGCTTATTGCTATCAAAAGAACATTCATGATTGTTGTCGGATCAAGTGCTACCATTATGCTGCAGCCTCCTTTTCATTTTTTTCTTCTTTATAAGGACCATATGCGTTCTTTACATTGACCTCCAACAGCCTGTTCAGGACCACCATGACCAGCACAATAGCGATTCCCACGCCTATTGCTATCCAGGTGTATCCAAAAACAGTTGTTGGCCAGCTTGAAAGGAACACAGTGAGACCAAGAGCTATCCCGGTCACAGGTCCTCCGTACTTTGCGCAGAACCAGACGTTGTCTATGCTGTTCCTGAGTCCGGATTCCGCCTTCCTCACAATGCGTCCTGAAAGAGCGGTGTTAAGCCCGCAGCCAAACTCCCGGTTCTGGAACTCGCGCTCTGCTCCGTAATGCACATCGCCCACGGATGAGCCTATCGCACCCACCGTGATACCCCATATCAATGCAAGGAATGGTATGGAGAATGGATGAGCAGGAACAAGTATCTGCGACTGGATGTATGCCAGCGCCACAAGACAGAAACATACGATGAAATTATGCGCGATGATCGAGGGCGTTGTATATCTCATTATATCCATGTACAGCGGCTGCTTGAACCGCGCCTGGCTTGCCACCCTGCCCGCATAAGAGGTCGTGGCATAAATGCCGTAAATCAGAGCAGCTACCAATGCTCCAAGCGCTATCGCGGTCAATGAAAAAAATTTAGCGTCAAGAAGAACCGTCGCCACAGTGCCGCCTATCACAGCAGACAGCCCGTTGCTTACAGGTTCACCTGAAACAGCCTTGTTGTATATTCTATGCAGAAAATTCATCTGAGGGGCTAACTGTACCTGGGAGTTGGGGTTGCTCTGTGAGCCTACATCGGATTCTAAGTCCTCGATGCATCCTGCAATAGTAGCAAGCGCTCCCATGAATGCCAGTATAGCCATACTCATGGTCAAGTCTAATACCATTTATTAAATCCTCCTTTATATCCTGAAATCACCATTAAAAACTAATCTGGGAATAGTTTTAATCGATTATCATATTATATGTTATAAATCTTTCCTTTTCATTTTATTACATCTCTATCCTGGTGATAACTCCGTGTATCTTATGCGCCGGAAGTTCATAAAATTGGACAAAAGCGGGTGTAAGCTTTTTGATGGTAGAATATGTTTTCCAGATTACATTTTCAGTCACAATATCCTCAACGCCATAGAAGATCACCTTTTCATTTATCCCTGAAGTCTTCAATATCTTTTCCACATCTACGACTTCCATATAGCCAAGACGTATCTCGAATATCCTCAGTCCATCAGCAGGATTCTCTCTGAAAGAACGTTCGATCCCAAAGGGAGCATCATGCCTGGTTATGGAAACGATGACATTATCTTCATAGATAATGTTGTTGATAAACATTGTATTCACTATATATGGGGGGATCTTTTGTATATCCCTGGCAAAAAAAAGCGCAGTCCCATTGATCTTATTCATATTTTTATATAATTCATTATACTTTTCAAGAAATTCATTCTGGTTCATGGGCTTGAGCGCACTTGAGAGATATTTCTGACCTGATGTATATATTAATATTATGCTGAAGGGAATTAATGCAAGGACGATTGACCAGTATCCACCATAAGGTATCTTGTGCATGCTTGATAGAAGGAAAGCCATATCTACAATCATCACGAGCAAAGAGATTATCATCTTAAATTTTTTATTTTTCAAATAGAATATCCATGTCATCAGTATTCCTGTAAGGGTCATTGTTCCTGTAACCGCCAGACCATATGCCTCGGCAAGGTATTCTGATTGTTTAAATAAGAACATGACAAATAAAACGGAAATAAGTAAAAACCAGTTTACAGTGTCTATATAGATCTGCGACATGAGTTCTGAGGATGTATAATTTATTTTAAGCAAAGGCAAAACATGCGTTGTGATCCCCTGATATACTATGGAAAACATCCCGCTGATCATTGCCTGGGAGGCTATAATGGTCGCAAGGATACTGATTATAAGAAAAGGAATATAAAGTATTTGTGCCTGATGGAATACCATTTCAAAAAGAACATTTTTAGTCTCAGGATGCTGAATAATAAATGCGCCCTGCCCCAGGTAGTTCAAAATAAGGGCAAAAAATACAAAATACCATGCCCTTATAATGGGAAGTTTACCAAGTTGACCCATATCAGCATACAGGGCCTCTCCACCGGTTGCACATAGAATGACCTGGGAAAGCAAAAAAAATCCTGCAATTCCATTTTCCGACAGAAATTTAATGGCATAGTAGGGGTTTATAGCCTGTAAAACCGATGGGAGATTAAGTATCGATATAAAACCTGAAACTGCAATCGATAGGAACCACAAAACCATCAAAGGGCCGAAAGTCCATGCGACTTTTTCTGTTCCCTTTTTCTGAAAGGTAAAAAGAATCACTGCAATTATGGCTGCAATAAGGACCAGAGTTGCCGTACTGGTTTCTTCAAGCCCGGGAATAAGAGTTAAACCCTCAACAGCACTGAGTATGCTTATGGCAGGGGTGATCACCCCGTCTCCAAAAAGAAGGGATATGCCGATGAATGAGAGCAATGTGACAAATGCAATCTGTCTCCCCGATTTTAACATCGGGACAAGTAACTCACGAAGAACTATGGTGCCTCCTTCACCTTTCTGACCCAGGCTCATGGCAAGCCATGCATACTCCACCGTAACCAGTACAATAAGTGTCCATACTATAAGGGAAAGGATGCCCATAACGTGAGCTTGTGTTGGTTTTGTCAGGAGAAAAATAACTGTGAGAGTATAGATGGGACTTGTTCCGATATCTCCAAATACCAGTCCAAGAGATTTTATTATCCCTTTAACAGATTCTTTATCAAGCATAATTCGTCTCTCTCCGACTGCCAGTTTTTGCGTCTTTTATTGAATTCATTTGGATATAATGTTTTCTAAATAATTAAAACAGAAACCGTTTGTTGTTTTTGATACAATATATGAAAATAAGATAAGCGGGAAGGGGAGTGGGTGGTATCGTTTAAAAAAGAAACCCGCTTATCTTGTTCGTTTTTAACCGAACATATCCGTATAGGATACCGAACCATAAATAGTTTTCGACTACATTAAAATATTTTTAAAACTGTGGTGCATCGGATATATAAATAATCATGACAAATATCCAGATCGTCACGAAAACAAAAGGTGGGGTATTGGGTGCGCTCACAAGGGGGATACTGGGCGGAGAGTCGTTCTTCACCAATACCTTTTCAGCAAGGTCAAAGGGCGTAGTGGGTCTTGCGCCTCCCTAACAGGGCGATATTCCTTATCCAGTTCAACGATCAGATCCTCGATGGAAATAATACGAATAAGTTTCCCCTTTGAAAAACCCATATCCTCAAGAAGTTTCACGAGAGAATCCCTGTCTCCCAGCAGGTCAATGTCTATGCTCTTGCACGTACCTCGTGTATAAAATTCCACTGCGCTTCCGCCGACCAGGATGGGTTTTTTATTTATTGGAAGCTTTTCGCTGATATTTGCTAATATCCTGAACTTACTGCTCAATTCTCCCAAGGCAGTACCTCTTTGATCTTTTTTCCTTCGAAAATAACGCCTTCTTTTACCCTGAGCTTTGCAATTTCGATGAACATTTTGACTTTCTCTGGAGAACGTGGTTTTGTGCGGATGGAAGTCATTTGATAATACTGTAAAATTATTTCCGAAATGTATAAGGGTTTCGTATTCATTATTGAAAAATCCGCCTCGATAAGAAAATTGCTCGCTTGAAAACAAAACTGCCCTGGGATCTTTTTATCATGTCACAATAGAGGGACAGGATCCCTATGAGGTGCTTCTTCTCATACCTGAACAGTTAGACTTTTCCCCCCTACATCCTTCAACCGTACCCTCTCAATAACTCAATTTCACATTCTATCAACTGTTTTTTATCACCAAATCCGACCGAAATATTTATCTTTTTGTAGGGGCATTACTCCCTACATG
>JBGOYM010000089.1:0-8471 GCA_041479675.1 Candidatus Methanoperedens sp. | reverse complement strand
TGAACTTTCCCCCTTTTTCCAGAGCTTGCGCCTGCTCCGGCTCCAGTAATATCCTCTTTTTGTTTCTATGGTCTTTTTCAGGGCTTCTTTATCCATGAACGCCACCATTAGCACCTCGCCTGTTTTGTAGTCCTGGGCAATGGCTGTAACAAGACCGTTCTCAAATTTTAAGTCGTTTATGTTCATAGTGACCTCTCAAGATATCTGCATGCTTAAAAATTTTTTATTCTCAATCCACTCCTCTACCACGTCATCCAGCCTGATATCTACTTCCTCGATCCTGTACTTTACCCTCACCACAGGCTTATTGAGCGCAAGCAAACTTCCCAGGTTGATCGGAGTGCCGGCGATCACAGTATCGCAATCAGCAGCATTTATGGTCTCCTCAAGTTCTTTCATCTGGACAGGGCTGTATCCCATGGCTGGAAGCACAGCGCCAAGATGAGGATAATCCTCATACAATTTTAATATCGAACCGACCGCATGCGAGCGAGGATCAACCACTTCTTTGGCTCCGAATTTTTTGGCTGCGATGACACCTGCGCCAAAAGCCATGCCGCCGTGGGTGAGCGTGGGCCCATCCTCTACAATAAGGACGCGCTTTCCTTTTATCAATTCGGGTCTGTCCACAGTTATCACGGAATTGGCTTTCAGGATTTTCGCCTTATTATTGATTGACCTGACGTTCTTAATGACCTGTTCCACATCCTCTTTCCTGGCAGAATCAACCTTGTTCACGATAACCACATCAGCAAGACGCACGTTCACGTTTCCGGGATAATATGTCAGTTCATGTCCTGCCCTGTGAGGGTCTGCAATAACGATATGGAGGTCAGGCTTATAGAACGGGATGTCGTTGTTCCCCCCATCCCAGATGATAATATCCGCTTCCTTTTGCGCACTTTCAAGGATCTTCTTATAGTCAACCCCGCTGTAGACCACACTGCCGCAGCAAATATACTGCTCATATTCTTCTCTCTCTTCAATGGTGCATTCTTGCTTTATACAGTCTTCCATCGAAGCAAAACGCTGGCATTCCTGCTTCCTTATATCTCCATACGGCATGGGATGTCGAACCACCACGACCTTGAACCCTTTTCGTTTCAATATGTCAAGCAGTTTTTGCGAGGTGGGGCTCTTACCTGCTCCAGTTCTTACCGCACAAACTGATATCACGGGTTTTTTTGACCGAAGCATTGTGCTTTCCGTCCCCATCAACCTGAAATCAGCACCTGCTGCCAGTACAAGTGAGGCTTTCTGCATCACCGTCTCGTGAGAGAGATCAGAATAAGCAAGAATTACCTGTTCGACTTGTTTTTCCTTTATCAGCCCGACGAGTTCTTCTTCCATATATATCGGGATGCCTTTCTTATAAGCCTCCCCTGCCAGTTCCTTTGGGTAACCGCGACCTGCTATGCCAGGTATCTGTGCGGCAGTGAAAGCTACCACCTCGTAATCCTTGTTGTTCCTGAAAAATACGTTGAAATTATGAAAATCACGCCCTGCGGCGCCCATTATTATTACTTTAGTTCTCAAGAAAATGCCTCTCTGGATATTTTATTGGTCTGTGTCAATTTAACATTATTGTTCTATAGGCAGGAAAGGTTGATCATATATTTTATGTTCACCAAAATGATTATGCTTGCCGTGAACAATACCCATGCAGGCAATGAATAAGAACACAACCAAAATATCAGGACGGGTCTGGAAATTCAAAGACAATATAGATACTGACGTCATCATTCCTGGAAAATACCTGCGCACCACTGACATGAGCGTATTTGCATCCCATGTAATGGAGGGGATAGACCCCGGTTTCTCGCAGAAAGTGAAAAAAGGCGACATCATCGTGGCAGGCAAGAACTTCGGCTGCGGTTCATCAAGGGAACAGGCACCTCTTGCATTAAAACATGCAGGTTTTGCATGCATCGTGGCAGAATCTTTCGCCAGGATATTTTTCAGGAACGCCATCAACGTGGGACTGCCCATCATTGAAGCGGCGGTTGAATGCCGGGAGGGCGACATCATCGATATAGACCTTGAGAATGGCATTGTGAAAGTTAAAGACAGGTCATACGAGGGTACGAAACTCCCTGATTTCCTGCGAGAGATACTGGCAGATGGCGGGCTTGTGGAACACCACAAAAAGAAGGTGCTGCAGTGATATTCCCTGTGGATTACAAAAGTGTTGGCGTTACGAGGACAGACCCTATTGAGAGGATAGGATGCCCCATTTATTTTTCAACGGAATACCTTATTGCTGATCTGCCATCAGGTTATGCTATATATAAAGCAAAAAGCAAGGGGGAGGGGCTGCTTCGCAGGTTTGTTTCACTCGAATTGATGGCAAAAGGGAACCAGATCAAAAAATTCAATGAAAAACTTGATGCGCATGACAGGACAAGGCTTATTGAATCAGCCATTCCCCTGTGCAAAAAGGGCGTGAACACAATAATTTTTGAAGGTAAGGACAGACATGTCACTTTCGTGCATGAACCAAGTCTTCACGAAGTCATGGAGATAGAAATAATAGATATCATGCCCCCAGAGCCTCCGTGGCTTGCTTCTGCGATAGATAGGCTGGTCCTTAGCGGCATACTGGGCGAACTGAACATAAGGTTCACAAAGAAACTCATCGACTTGCGGCAGTTCGAGGGGGAAAAGACGGTCTTCCCGTGCTACGCTTCAGAGCTTAAAGGAAAATACCTTGACACGGATATTGATATCGAGGATAACTCAGAGCTTGTGGGATGCGATATCTCAAAACAGATATTCGAACTGCGGTTCCCCGGGCTCACGTATAAACATATCAACATGTGTCCTCTCAAGGCTGAGCTGTACATGCCCACAAAGCCGTTTATCACAAGGTGCTGCCAGAGCAAAAGATCAGGTATGGTGAACATAAACGGTATAGATGGGGCTGTGGTGCACTGGGGCGCGTCAGAGTATGATATCGTGGATGCGATAAGGATGCTGGTGGGGGTTCTTAAAGGGAATCTGGAGAATAATAAAACGGGTGTTAAATGAAAATAGCAATAGTTCCCGGTGACGGCATAGGCAGGGAAGTCATGCCTGCGGCACTGGCAGTGCTTGATGCCTTCGGTCTTGATATAGAAAAGATACCCCTTGAGATAGGCTATGGAAAATGGAAGCGCACAGGCAGCGCCATCACAGATGAGGATATGAGTATCATAAAAGAGTGCGACTGCGTGTTATTCGGAGCCATCACAACTCCCCCCGACCCCAATTATAAGAGCGTACTTATGCGCTTGAGAAAAGAACTGGATCTATACGCCAACATCCGCCCTTTTGTGCCTCTTGCGAATGTCAAATTGCCCTGCAATAAAAAAGTTTTTGACTTTGTCATAGTGAGGGAAAATACAGAAGGCATGTATTCAGGTATTGAGGAACTGCATGAAGATGTTGCTTATACCACAAGGGTCATTACCCGCAAGGGGAGCCAGAGGATAGCAGAGCGTGCCTGCATCCTTGCAAAAGGAAGGAAAAAACATATAACCATAGTTCATAAAGCGAACGTGCTGAAATCCGATTCATTTTTCCGCGACGTCTGCACAGGCGTTGCAAAGCGAAACGGGATATCATTCAATGAGATGCTGGTGGATGCAATGGCTTATGACCTTATACTTCGACCTGAGAAATACGATGTGATCGTGACTACTAACCTGTTCGGTGATATCCTCAGCGACGTAGCGGCAGCCCTGACAGGAGGTCTGGGTCTATGCCCCAGCGCCAACGTAGGGGACCGCCATGCGCTCTTTGAGCCTATACATGGCAGTGCTCCCGATATCGCTGGAAAAGGCATCGCAAATCCGATAGCATCTATCCTGAGCGTCAGGATGATGCTTCAATGGATGGGGCGGGAAAAAGATGCTGAAGTTCTCGGAAGGGCTGTGGATTCCGTAATTGCGAAAGGAATTGTAACGCCTGACCTGGGGGGGTCTTATTCCACAATGGATGTTTCAGAGGCATTATCAAAAATTATGTCAGAATACCTGGATCAGGTTCATTAATGCAAACGCCACCGCACCCGCAAGGAGCGGAGAGATTATCCATGCCATCAAGATCTTCTTAACAACGTCCCCTCTGACGATATGCATCCCGCTGTTTGCGCATCCTATCCCGATGACTCCTGCAGCCACTATCTCACCCAGCGAAACAGGAACACCCAGGATGGATGCCAAATGGACGAGGATAGCAGCAGTGAACTCAACAAAGGTGGCGCGGATGATGCAGAGTTCTGTGATCTCCTTCCCGACCGTATCCAGCACTCTCCCCCCCATGAGGAGAGCTCCAAAACCGATGGCAAGACCTCCAAGGACAGCTCCCCACAGTGGATCCATGAATCCTGCGCCCACGAAAGGACCCACGGCATTGGCTGCATTGTTCGCTCCTGCGGAATAAGCCACATAGCAGCCAGATATTGTCAGGAGCACATTGAGTATTTTTTTTATCGAGGCTTCGGATTTGCTGTGGTCAGCAAGCCATACAAGGACATCAGTATAGAGGTATTTGCCCATGAGGTAAGCAAGCAGCCATGCGAGAATCGGTGTTATCACCCACCAGCTTGCGATATATCCGAGGAGAGGAAGGTTTAATTTTGATGAGCCATAAAAAAGCCCGATCCCGACCACAGAACCAACAGCAGCCTGGCTTGTAGATATGGGGATTCTAAGAAGATTTGCAAGGAAAACTGTTATTCCCGCTGCTCCCACCGCAACAATTGCACCGTTTAGCAATATCGTCCCTGGTGGAAGTATGCCGCTTCCTATTGTTTTTATTACCGCTCCCCCGCTGAAAATTGCACCGAGAAGTGAGAATACGCCTATCAATAACACTGCCTGGTACCTGGTTCTGACCTTGGCGCCGTAAGCCGCGCCCATTGCTGCCGCTGCATTATTACCGCCGATGTTCAGCCCCATGAAAACCGCCACTAAGTAAGCAACGACCTGTTCAATAATCATAATAGACGCCTCAAATCATTTGATATTACTTATAATGTAATGATACAGGCAAAAATTGACTCGATCATATCCCTTCAGATAAAAGCTGGCTGATAAGATCCCTGCCAATATCTGTCCTGAATATCGGGGTATTCCATTCCTGAATTATCTTCGTTCTCTGCGTTGTGACCTCTGTCTTTTTTGACGGGTCATATCCTTTTTTTTCATATGTTTCCCGGAAAACCAGTACACCACATCTCTGCCATGCTGGCGTCTCAGCAAGGTTGATTCCGTGCTTGAATACAAGCTCGTGGATCGCACTTGCTTTCATATTCTTAAGCTTTCCTGCAGCCTCGTTCTCCGAAAGACCGGTCTTACGAAGCGTATAATACCCGTAAGAACTTACATGATTTCTCCAGGTCTCAGCCTGCCTCCATACAAGATACCTGTAGATGTCTTCTTTTCCAAGCGGTATGATGCGTGAATCGAATGACACGGATTTTTTAAGGTCCAACCTGATGGTAAGTGCGGAAGAGAAGAAGCCTGGGATTATGGAGTCTATCTTCTCTATCCTGTAATTGTACGGCATTTCGTAAAAAAAGAGATTGATCTCGTCAGAGAACGTGAAAGCGAACAGGGGATTCAAGCCGCTATCTCTGAAGAAACATTCCACACAATCCGCCATGGCTTTCGCGAATATTTCATCGTAAGGTTTTTTGAAGTCTGAAAGAGCGTGGCGGAACCCCCGTCCGTCGATCCTCACTGCGAAGGGAGGGAAAACCCGAAGGTCAGAGTAAATCTCTCTTTCCTTCATCTCCCTGTCTGAAAAAGCATCGCTCACGATCTATTGTTCTTCTTCTTCATTGGAAATATCATAGTCTTCCGCAACCGGTTCTTCTTTCTTGAACTGATCTTTTACGTGCCTGATAAGAACAACATCGCCCACCGCAGTGACCCATCTGTATGGAATTACAACTCCACTTTTGGCTGCATCGAACATTTCCGGATTCAATCGCGATACTGCAAGTCCTGAAACTTTTCTTTCATTGACTTCAAGAACGACATCATTCACTTTACCGATATATATCCCTCTGTCAGTGTAAACATTCAAACCGAACATCGTTGAAACTTCTGCCTGCATCAAATCACCTTGACCAGAATATGAATGATAGCAATATATAGTTTATTATGCTGTTTTCGTTCCGAGAAGTTTAATATTATGTGCCGATGATTAAGGCACAAGATGCCAACCACAGAAGAGATAAAACTCCGGATCAAGAAATATGCCCTGCAGAACGCTGTCAAATATAACAAGACACCCCAGGCAGGCGCGGTGATGGGTAAAGTCATGGCGCAGCCCGAGCTTCGCTCGATGGCTAAAGAAATTACTATTCTTGTAAATGAAGTCCTCGGGGAAATAGACCAGATGACGCCCGGGGCGCGGGAAGAAGAATTGAATAAGCTCGCACCTGAACTCATTGCTGAACTGAAAGAAAAGAAGGAGCCTGAGAAAGGTCTTCCTCCGCTTGAACTCAACGGCCCCCTTGTGATGAGGTTCGCGCCAAACCCAAATGGACCGCCCACGCTCGGAAGCGCCCGCGGGATCGTTGTGAACTCCGAGTACACAAAGAAATATAAAGGCAAACTCATCATCCGTTTTGATGACACAGACCCTGCGACCAAGCGACCCATGCTTGAAGCTTACACGTGGTATCTTGAGGACTGCGAATGGCTTGGGGCAAAGCCGGAAGAGGTCGTAATTGCATCTGACAGGATAGATAAATATTATGAAGTCGCAGAACAATTGATAAAAAAAGGTGGGGCATACGTCTGCTTCTGCGGGCAAGAGGTGTTCAAATCCTTAAAGGACGCAAAGAAAGCATGCCCGCACAGGGATGAAAAACCGCAAAAGAACATTGAGTCCTGGAAAAAGATGATCGCAGGGAATTATAAAGAGCAGGAGGCGGTGCTTCGGATCAAGACCGATATAGCCCATAAAGACCCGGCGATCCGTGATTGGGTTGCATTCCGCATCATAAAGACCCCGCATCCAAGACAAGAGGTCAACGATAAATACTGCGTCTGGCCGCTACTGGATTTCGAGGGGGCAGTGGAAGACCACCTGCTGGGAACAACTCTTATTATACGCGGCAAAGACCTCATTGACAGCGAAAAGCGCCAGAGATACGTCTATAAGTACATGGGCTGGACTTACCCGGAGACCATGCACTGGGGGCGGGTGCAGATACACGAGTTCGGAAAACTCAGCACGAGCGGTATCAAGAAAGCGATAGCGGAAGGTCAGTACACTGGCTGGGATGACCCGAGATTGCCCACTATCAGGGCGATAAAACGAAGGGGCATACTCCCGGAGGCGCTTCGCAAGTTCATGCTCGATCTGGGGCTTGGAGAGACTGATATCAGCCTCAGTTTAGATACGCTATATGCAGAGAACCGTAAGATCATTGACCCTATTGCGAACAGGTATTTCTTTGTATGGGATCCTGTCGAACTTGAAGTAGAAGACGCAGAACCGAAAATAGCGAAGGCTCCGCTTCATCCAACCCGCGGAGGGCTCAGGGAGATACCTGCAGGAACAAAGGTATTGATCACAAGGAATGATGCAGATAGTCTCAAAGAAGGCGAGAGGCTGCGCCTTAAAGACCTTTACAATATCGAGGTGATCAACATCTCACCACTGCGGGTGAAATTCATAGGTACTGATATGGACCTTGTGAAGAAGGAGAAAGCACGCATCATACATTGGGTCCCGCTTGATGGATTAAAGGTCAAAGTCCTGTCTCCAGATGGTGAATTTAACGGTTTTGGAGAGCGCGGGATGGAAAAAGAACTGGATAAGGTAGTGCAGTTCGAGAGGTTCGGGTTCGTGAGGATAGACAGCGTAAGCGGGGATGAGGTAGTGGCGTATTTCACGCATAAGTGAATGCATTATAAACGCCGTTCGTTTTCGGGTTGGTGCTATGCTTATATTCCAGCAGGGTTTTATAGCCAAAAAATTGAAAGGAAGATCAAGCAGAATCCTGAGAGAAGAGTTTCCGCATCTCAGGGAATGGTCAGGATGTCGTGGAGAAAAATATTTCAGCTCATAACACATACGGGTATAATAGGGAATAATCCTGTATATTCCTAGAAATTCTATATACAGGCCTCGTACTTAAGTCCGGGGTTTGTGACTGCTCTCTGCGCTCATTATCATGCTCTTGGAAGGCAATAGGAAGCAAAAACAAGTCTTCGAACTTGAAAAATCAGGCGCACGTTCTTTCTAAGATATTAGTTCTTGGATAGAGGATTCAAAGAATAAAAAAATCTTAAAATAAAATAAATTTTTTCAAACCTATTCGCTATCAAATGGTATTTCAATTTATACACAGCCAAAAGAATAATATGATAGTTCTTTGATCTTCAATTTATATTGATGAGTAAATGTTAAAAAAATTATAATATGATTGTCCCAATCAAAGTGAATATTTTAAAAATTATCCGTCGTTT
>JBGOYM010000088.1:0-8545 GCA_041479675.1 Candidatus Methanoperedens sp. | reverse complement strand
TACGCGAATGTGAGGCCGATAAAATCCTTCCCGAACACCCAGAAACCACTTGGAGATGTTGATTTTGTGTGTGTGAGGGAGGGCACTGAAGGGCTGTATTTCGGGAAGGAAGTGCAGTTGACCGATGACGTTTATATAGCGTTCAGAAAAATAACGCGACCAGCATGCAGGAACGTAGCGCGTTACGCATTTGAAGAAGCGGTGCGAAGGGGATGGAAAAACGTGGTGGCGATACATAAGAGCAACATACTCAAAATGACCTGCGGGACTTTCCTTGAGGAAGTGGATAAAGTCAGGAAGGATTATCCAAACATCGAACTTGAGGAATACCATATCGATAATATCGCGCAGCAGTTGATCAAGAACCCACAGATATTCAACAACAAAGTCCTCCTCTCGACTAACCTTTTCATGGATATCCTGAGCGAAGAGTGCTCAGCGCTTGTGGGCAGCATCGGGCTCATCTATTCTGCGAATATAGGTGACTGCTATGCCATGTTCGAGCCAGCCCATGGCTCTGCGCCAAAATACGCGGGTCAGGATAAGGTAAACCCGGTAGCTACCGTGCTTGCAGGGGCATGGATGCTTGATTATCTGGGGGAGTATGAGAACTCAAAAGCGATCTTTGAAGCGACCGAGAAAGTTATATCAGAGGGTAAGAAGGTTACCTATGACATGGGAGGGCATGCGAAGTCAAGTGAAATGGTGGATGAAATAATAAGGAAGATCGCCTAGGTCTTCCTGAAAAGGATGAATTCAGGCGTGAGATCAGATGGTCTGGAAGCATACGAATTACCCGGCAAGACCCCAACGAAAGAGATGCTTCGTGAGTGCGGTGAGATATGTCTCATTGAAAGGCTTAAAACTTTTTATATGATGCCCGGGACGGACATTAATAACCCACATTAAATGCCTTTACTTCTGATATACCTCCAACCCATATAAATTTTGGTTTCTTATACCATTGAGTTTTACTTACTATAAGTATCTGTAATATAAGTTTAAGTCAAATAAATTTATCCAGCTTACCGAGGTAAAGGGGTTTGGCAAACATTGGGAGAATATCTCGATTTAGTCACCGAAATGAGCGGTGCCCAAATGGGTTTTTTCTTTGTAGTAACTAAACAAAAGTATTCTCAAATGACGGTAGAAAAAGCTGGCTATAGACCCATGGGATTTTTCGTAGGCGGGGAGTTTCTTGGAGGCTCTGATAATCGTTATTATCGACAGAATGTTATATACTACGGCAAACTTTATGGCGACGGCAAGAAACATCTACAAAAATGCGGAACTCTGGAACTTACAGAAACAGCAGAGAAACTTGTAAAAACTGTTGAGGAACTCTGGACAGGTGATATATATGTACATGACCAATCTATTGAAAATAAGCACTTCGCCTAACACAGCATAAAGGGTTTGCTCAAATTTCGGATTCATATGGGCTCACTTTTATTTGTATTCAAAGGAGCAGAAGTTCCCAGCAAAGGACAATAATTATGAATCAAGAGCTCATCAAAGTAGATTGGTTAAAAGGAGTAAAGGTTCTGTTAATTGCTCATTATATACCCGGACCAATGGCAGCATATCTTTTAAAATGCCTTGGTGCAGAGGTAATTAAATGCGAGCCTCCTTTTTATGACTATATGCGCCAAATGCCTCCATTCATAAAAGGCAAAAACAGAAAAATGAGTACCTATTTTAGAGCTTTGAATGCAGGCTTCAAAAGTGTTGTTGTAGATTTTAAAAAAGAGGGGGGAGTAGAGGTTTTAAGAGATTTAATTAAAGCTTCTGATGCTCTAATTGATGGAAACAGAGCAAATTATCTAAATGAAGTATTAGGAGAGGCAGTCGGCGATATCAATCCTGATATAATCCATATACCTATTACTGCTTATGGGTTAAAAGGTCCGATGAAAGATATTGCCGGGCATGATAACAATGTCCTCTCATTAGCAGGGACATTAAGTTATACATCTGTAAGTGCCCAAGGTACTCCTTCTATATTTTCTGCTCAATTGGCAGATATTACTTCAGGTTATATAGCTGCACTCATAGCAGTCAGTTCTCTATTAGGTAAAAGAAATAGCAATAGTAATGTAGAGATAAGCACAGTTGATGTATCAATGCTGCATGCAGCGTTCTTCTTGAACCAGATTTATGTTGCGGGAATGAATGCCACTGGAAAACCACTGGCTCCTAGTAAAGAATTGTTAAATGGAGGTTTGCCAAATTATGCGATGTACTTAACGAAGGACGAAAAACCAATTTTCTTTGGTCCGATTGAACCTAACCTGTTCAAAAATTTCTGTAAAACAACACATAGAGAGGATTTAATGAACCTGTTAAATAGGGATAATTTGAAGCTTTATAATGAACTAGTAAGTCTCTTTAAATCAAAAGACCTTAAAGAATGGGAAGATCTCTTGCATGATTGTGATTGCTGTTTCACTCGAGTAAATGATCTTGAAGAGGCCATGAACCACCCGCAAATAAAGGAACTTGGGCTGATTACAGAAGTCGAAGATTATGCTTATGGAACAATGTCATTAACAGGTTTCCCCGCAGGTTTTACAGAAAATAGTTTGCAGCCTGATTTTACCAAACCAGCACCTGAACCAGGTGAACATACCAAAGAAATTCTTAAAGAATTTACAGGTTATCATCCTGAAAAAATTGAAAAACTAATTAATGAGAAGGTTGTTTATACCATTTCAAAAGGCAACTAAGTGAACGATATACCCTGAAAAAATAATACAAAAACGTAGTCGAAATATGTAGTAGAAATAAGTGGTGAGTTATATTATGGCACTTCGTCATGAAAATAAAGAATTCAGCTTAAGAGAAATCAGGGGTTCTCCCTCAACAAATCGAATCAAAATAATGCGCAACCGCTATCTTTCTGAACCTCTGATGATAGATGTGGAATACATAAAATACTATACCTTCGCCCATAAAAAGACCGATGGATTAAATGTTTTGGAGCGGAGGGCAGAATGCCATTCCTGTGCCCTCGATCATCTCACTCCGATAATCAGAGAGGCTGAGCCGTTTGTGGGAAGCAAGACAAGGTTTGTTCGTGGTGCGATTCCTTATTGCAATTATGCCTGTCAGTACATTAGAAAAGAGTTCGGTGATGAAGTGCAGGAGGCACAGGATAAGGTCATGGAATTGGGAACTGGCGGTGGGATTGCAAAAGCACTGGAGATAGCAAAAAGCGGTGACTATGTATTTTTCGGGGGGAAATTTCTTCTGCCTAAGGCTGACAAAGAAATACTGAGAGAATGCGTGGAATATTTCCAGGGCAAATGCATGCAGGATGTAGGCGATGCCCTATGGAAAACCGTGTTCGAAAAGGCGGATTATATCGAGAAGGGATGGCAGGCAGGGCTTTTTACTGCGCCCCACGACCCTGCACCAGAGGGCAGATATGTTCTTGATTTTGAAACTGCACTTTCCGAGGGATTTAACAAACTTATTGAAAAGATGAAAACGAAAATAAAAGAAACCGAGATCACTGATTATCGATCCGCTGAAAAAATATACTTTTGGAAAGCAGGCATAAGAGTGATCGAGGCTACAATTCACTGGGCAAATAATTATGCTAAAGCGGCAAGAAAAATTGCAGAAACCGAAAAGGACCCTGATAGGAAGTCAGAACTGCTTGAAATCGCAAAAAGATGTGAGCATGTGCCGGCCGAGCCTCCAAGAGATTTCAGGGAGGCTTTGCAGGCTTTCTGGTTCATATATCTTGCAGGACATATAGAAGGCGCACATCTCGGTTATTCCCCAGGCAGATTTGATAGATACATGTATCCTTATTACAAAAGCGATATTGAATCAGGCAAAATCTCTAATAACGAAGTGCTTGAACTACTCGAGGCGCTGAGAATAAAGATGACAGAACTCGAGTATCTTGCATCTTTGTCATGGGAAGGATTGGGTTCAGGAAATCTTTTTCAAAACATGATTCTTGGTGGAGTTGATGAATACGGGCAAAGAGGAGATAACGAACTCTCGATACTTATACTTCAAGCAGCTATAAACTGCCAGACTACCCAACCAACACTTTCCATATGGTACGATGATTCACTGAGCGATGAATTTCTGCTTAAGGCTATAGAATGCGTCAAAACCGGCGCAGGATTCCCTGCATGGTTCAATTTGAAAATATATATTCAGCACGAACAAGAGAAGAGCAAACTGCCGATAAATGTGATCCGGAAATACGCTGCGATGGGAGGATGCACCGAACCGACACTGGAAGGCATGAGCTACGGGATAGTGCAGCCAGGTTTTATCAATCATGTGAAATTGCTGGAACTTGCTATAAATGGTGGCATAGACCCAAAGACTGGAATTAAATTTGATATAACAAAAGTACCCACAAATTACACGGAACTTTTAAACGAATACAAGCTCCATTTGCGCAATGCGATTCGTAACTGGCAACGTTACTGGAACTATGTTATGGCTGGCCACAGGCAGACATGCAATCTTATATATTCCTCAGTTCTTGTCAGGGACTGTATAGAGAGAGGGCTTTCTCTTGATGATGGAGGTGCGGTATGTAACTGTACGCCCACAACTCTCAGCAGCGGAATGGTGAATGTTGTAAACTCTCTGGCTGCGGTGAAAAAACTTGTTGATGATGATCGGGAATACACTTTAGAAGAGATACGAAAAGCCTGCAGGAATAACTGGAAAGGACATGAAACCATGCAGAGAAAAGTACTTGAAGCGCCCAAATGGGGTAACAATGATAATTATGTGGATAACATCTACCGGAATCTCTTCAATACATTCTGCGAATATGTTGTGCAGCAGAAGAACTATCTCGGAGAACCCTATGACCCCTCCATGCTCGCTATAAGTACGCCTGTGCCCTTTGGCAAGGTGTGCGGGGCGACCCCGGATGGGAGGCATGAAGGAAAACCGCTCTGCGATGGTGTTACCTCTCCATATCCCGGAAGCGATACCAATGGACCCATAGCAGTGCTTCTTTCAGCAGGAAAAATCGATCATACCAGGATACGCGGCGGGCTGCACAATATGAAATTCCATCCTTCTGCATTGAGAGACATTCATGGATCGAAAAAGCTTCTTGCTCTTATCAAAACATATTTTGATACTCTTGGATTCCAGCTCCAGTTCAACGTCGTTGACAGCAGGATGTTGCTGGATGCCCAGAAACACCCTGAAAATTATCGCGACCTGATAGTTCGGGTAGCTGGCTTCAGTGCTTTCTTCGTAGAACTCGCTAAATCGGTGCAGGACGAAATTATAAGAAGAACAGAACATGAACTTTAGAGGAATAACATTAGATGGAGGTACACTGGATACCTTGCGGTCTGGTCTCATTTTCAACATTCAGGATTTTTCAGTTCAGGACGGTCCGGGTATCAGAACAGTGGTATTTTTTAAAGGCTGCCTGCTCAGATGCCTATGGTGCGCCAACCCTGAAGGGCAAGAGTTTTACCCAGAAATAATGTTCAGTAAAACATTATGCAGCGGATGCAGGAGATGCGCATCAAGCTGCTCGAACTCTGCTGTTTCAATTGATGAGGCTGGTTTTCCTGTTTTTTATCGAGAACTTTGCCGGAAATGTTCGAAAACTCAATGCATGGATGTATGCGACGCAGGTGCTATCAAAATTGCCGGGAAATACTGGTCTGCGGAGGCTCTTTATAAAAGAGTCAAGACCAATTCGCTTTTCTACCGCAATTCTGGTGGTGGGGTCACACTATCGGGAGGAGAACCATTTGTACAGCCTGAATTTGTGAGAGAATTCGTGGAGCAGTGCGAAAAGACCGGAATTTCTGTGGGCGCAGAAACATGCGGGTTATTTGACTGGAATAATGTCAGAAATTTTATAGATAAGATAGATTTCTTTTTCTTCGATATCAAATGCCTTGATGCGAAGCGCCATAAGTTTTTTACCGGTGGCGGAAATGAAATAATTTTAGAAAACTTGAGGCGTCTGGCAGAAATCGAACCTTCCAAGCTCACGGTGAATATAACTGTTGTGCGCAGTGTAAATGATTCTGAGGAAATGCTCATATCCACAGTGGAACTTTGCAAAAAGAACAAGATATCAAAGCTCAGATTGCTTCCATGCCACTCTCTCGGTAAGGAAAAATACCTTAAACTCAGCAGGAGTTATGTTACTGGAAGTAATTTCGATGTCGACAGGTGGGAACTTGAAAGGTTTAAAGAAATAATTATCAGCAGAGGTATAGATTGCTGGATAGAATGATTGTAAGCAAAAAATAAATCTTACCAGTATCTGGCGGGTCTGCAAGGCTCGCCATCACATGAACATAAAAAGAGGATGAAGATGTACGGATGGAGAGGCACTATACTGAGAGTAGACCTTACGATGAAAGAGGTCACAAAGCAGCCGCTGGACGAGTCGGTTGCGAAAAATTTCATAGGCGGCAGAGGGTTGAACTCAAAGACGCTCTTCAATGAGGTGAAACCCGGCATAGACCCACTGGGTCCAGAAAACGTCCTGTGTCTTGCTCCAGGTCCTCTCACAGGTACCCCTCTGGGACTTACGAGCCGCCTTGAGGTGAGCACCCTTTCGCCTTACAGCGGCATTCTGGGTGATGGGAATGCTGGCGGATCTTTTGCTACGTTTTTGAAGTGGGCGGGCTATGACCAGATTGTGATAACCGGAAGGGCAAGCAGCCCAAAGTATCTCTGGATAGACGACGGGAACATCGAACTGAAAGATGCCTCGGATCTCTGGGGTAAAACAACCTGGGAAACCACAGACATGCTTCACAAAAGGCATGGAAAACATATAAGTGTGGCAGGAATCGGTCAGGCGGGGGAAAATCTGGTCAGGTTCGCGTCCACTATAGTTGATAAGTATGCTTCAGCTGCCAGGGGGAGCGGGGCAGTGTGGGGCTCGAAAAACCTTAAATCAATTGCAGTCAGGGGTACTGGCAGGGTGAAACTCGCAAGATCAGAAGAGTTCAAGCAACTGGCGCGCGAGGACTGGGAGTTCTTTTTAAAAGACCGGCTGCAACGTGAAGTCGTTGCCGTTTATGGCACACACATTGGTGTGATGTACTGGCATCCTGGCTACAGGTATTTCCAGAAATATTTAGATGCCGATGAAATTCCCGATGATTTGACGCCCGATGGCTGGAAGAAATACGAAATCGGAAGAATGGGCTGCTATGATTGTCCAGTTAAGTGCAAGGATGTCTATAGAATCCCGCACGGCAGGCGTTCGGGGGAAATCGGCTCTGCCCTTGAGTTCGAATGTATAGACTGCATGGGCACTAACTGTGGTATCCTGGATCCAATCGCCATAATGGAAATGGGAAACCTCGCCGATAAATATGGTATGTGTGTAATAGGGCTCGGCAATACTATTGCCTTCGCCAAGGAGCTTTACAACCGGGGAATCATTACCAAAGAGGACACAGGCGGGCTTTCGCTGAACTGGGACGATGTGGATTCCCAGATCGAACTGATCCATCAAATTGCGCTGAGAGAGGGTTTTGGAAACCTGGTAGCCGAAGGACTGTATAGCCTGGCCAAAATTATTGGAAAGGGAGCGGTGGATTATTGTTATCACGTTAAAGGGCTCTGCCGTGGCCCTCACCCGGCGGGACTTTTTGCCCTTGCCCATGCAACCTCGACCAGAGGTGCCGATCACCTCAGGGGGAGGAGTTGGGCTTACGGAGAGAACGACTCAGAGCTCTTCCCGATACTTGTAAAGATAGGAATGTTACCACCTCAGATGTCGCGGAATCCCGTAGAGGGGCTCACTATCTCTGAAAGGGCCACGACGCTTACTGATTCGATAGGGCGGTGCAAAGGAGCAGTCAACAGTTGGGTCTGTGCCGTGCCTCTTGTGTGGAAGTACCCGCTGTGGGATGGCCTTGCAAAACTGCTGACGGCAGCAACAGGTATGGAGTTTGACGCTGCAAAGCTTGTGGAAGCTGCGGATAGGATCTATACTCTGGAAAGGGCATTCAACGTCAGGCAGGGGATAACGAGAAAACATGACTGGCTGCCTCAGAAGCCTAATGTGAAAGAGAGTGAGCAAGGCAAAGAGGAGTTGGAGAAGCATGAAAAAATGCTCACTGAGTATTACAGGATGCATGGCTGCGGGCCAGAGACGGGTATCCCGACGCGGGAGTGGCTGGAGCGCATAGGATTGAAATATGTGGCAGACGAGCTCGATGCACACGATCCATATCCGGAATGGGACGGCCCGCCTCTTTGGTCACTGGACAGATATCCACACGGAGGTACACGCGCTTAGTGCAGAAAATTGGCTATAAACCGGGTTCATAGATAACCATGAAAAAGCATCGGGATTGGTCAATTATTATGATCATACCGAAGTGAAAAACTAGCCAGTTAGGCTATCTGATCTTTTTTAAGTATATATAAAAAATAATATAACTGAAGAAAGATAGAAACAGATTTAAGAAAGTTAAAGGTACGAGTGTAAGAAGTCCGTTGCCTTCATCGAAATCAGGGTTTGAATTAATATAAAACTGTAAATGTGGATTTTTAGAGCGTT
>JBGOYM010000087.1:0-8560 GCA_041479675.1 Candidatus Methanoperedens sp. | reverse complement strand
ATCACTCATTCAGTAAGATATGGAGTGTGAAACATGCCGAAAGTAGTAGTTATATATCTCAGTACGTCAGGCAATACAAAAGCAATGGCAGATGCCATCGCTGAAGGTGCAAGATCAAGGAACGTGGACGCTGAAACCGTGAATTTCCATGAAGCAAGGATAGAAGACATAAAAGATGCCGATGCCATTGCGATAGGCTCTTCGACGTTCTATTACAAGATGCTGCCTCCCATGGAAAAATTCATTGAAAGCCTTGAAAAAGCAAAAGTGTCAGACAAAGTCGGGGCAGCTTTTGGATCTTATGGGTGGAGCGGCGAGGCGCCTGTGATGATCGCAGAAAAAATGCGTGCTCTTGGCATGAAAGTAATAGACCCGGTATTGCGTATCCAATATGAACCTTCTGAAAAAGATATTGAAGAATGCAAAAGGCTTGGAAAAGATCTCGCTGCAAGGGTGAAAAAGACCGCGGAAAAACCAAAGCCAGGAAGCACAAAGCATGAAGATGCAGGCGTCAGGGAAGTCAAAATGGGTGAGGGAGGTCACTGATAGAGAGAAGCTATGAGTATCCATGAAATGCAATTATCTATAATTACACTGGTTTGTTTGTGATCAAGGTTCAGGTTCGATGCGATACAGGACATTCGCAACATCGCCAGTGACGTAGATAGCTCCCGATGGTCCGACCGCCACACCATTGAAAATGTATGTAGGCGTCATGCCAGGAATAGCTTTGAAGCCAAGAGCAAGGTCTTTTGCCACGGTTCTGACTTTTCCCGTCTTTGTGTCGATTCGTGAAATGCGTCCTGCTCCGGTCTCAACCACCAACAGATTCCCTTTTTCGTTCTTATCAATAGCAAGCCCCTCTGGAAATGACAGACCCTTTGCTACCTGAATAGGCGTTTCAAGTTGTTGCCCGTCAGCCACGATCAGTAGCACTACGCCTGTGGCCCAGTCACTCACATACAGGTCATTTTCACTCGCAGCCAATCCCGCAGGCACGGTGATTCCATCCGAAAAATCTGCGAGGGTGATGCGTCCTTTAGGGCTCGTTCGAACAATGCGAGCTCTCCCAGATTCGTTTCCGAGTTCTGCTACAACGAGGTCGCCCTGGAATCTAATTGCATTTATCGGCACCGCAAAATCCATGTATTCTTCCAGTACCTTGCTCGTATTTAGATCCCAGACCTGGACTGTGTTCCAGCACGAAGTCAACACCAAATTTTTGTCATCCAATGAGACTGTCATTGGACACGTAATGCTGCCAGGCACTCCTATATAATGTCGCTGAATGCTCATTTCTTTGCCAGTCAACCCATCAAACTCGCGGAGGGTAAAGAGGTCGGCAACGAACACAGACTCACTACCATCCGGGTGAGGTAGTACTGCAACGCCTCCTGGCGCTATCATACCTCCGGGGCTGATAGTACGCTTTGTGCCGTTGGCAAGTATCTCTGAGATATAACCGTCCTGTGCATTTGAGACGAACAGGCGATCTTGAGAATCAAATGCAAGGTTATCCACTCCTGAAAGACCAGTCGCGATGACCTCCTTAGTTCCAGCACTCATATTAACACGCAGTATCTCCCCCCTAAGGTGGTCGGCAATATGCAGACGACCAAATGAATCAAATTTCACAGCCGCTGGAATCCCTAATCCGTCAACAACCGTAGTGTTAGTGCCATTGTTTACGTCGATGCCTACCACCTTACCTTGCGTCCAGATCGGACCATACAGGAAACCGTCAGGTCCCCAGTCCATGCCATTTAAAAAGCCCAATTCCTTAGCGACAAGTCGGGGCGGTTTAACTAAGTCGGGATCAAGCTCATACAGCTCGTCTCCAAAGAAATCCAAGGCTACGAACAGGTGTCCTTGATCAGAGAATGTGATGGGATTGACACCTGCTGCTACGAACTGGCTGGTATTGACTCCATTGGGCGCAAGCCGACCCACCTCACCAACAATAAGGTTAGTAAAATAAAGTGAGCCGTCGGGTCCGAATATCAGATCGTCGGGTCCTTTGACACCCTGATCTGAACCCATCCTGTCGATAATATTGCCATTTTTCGTATCCATGACCACGATTTCCCCGCCGAAAAGACTGGCAATGTGCAATCTGTCTTTGCTGTCGAATATGATGCCGTTGGCGCCATGGATGGGCGATCCATTAACGAGAACTTTTACGGCTTTTTCCTCATAGCCTATGCAGCCCAGGACAATTAGTCCCAAAACAAATAATATTACAGGTAGAAAAACAATCCTTTTCAAATCTCTCACCCTCTTTTTCAACGTTGTTTGGGGATAAACGAATTATCGCTCCCATTTTCTAATCATTTCCAATCATATTTATTATTATATTAGTTTTTCGATTCGCGATTCGCGATACTTGCAACTTTCGTTTTTCGAGGGCGCCTGGTTTTCAGGTTTCAATAGGTTATTCTGGATTCCCATCGCCTCATCGAGCATAAACCTCCTATCGCCACAAGTCAACGACCTCGGGCTGAAGCGCTGAGGCATCACGGCGCGGGTGCATGAGGAATGTTAATGTTCATTCATTGTTCTGATTATCAATGAAATATGAGGGCACAGAATTAAGAAAAGTAGGAGCGTTAGGTTAATATAAGAATGAGAACAAACAGCAATTAATTAGGTCTTGACCACTATGCCATTCGAGACCTTCATTATGTTTGCTTCAATAAAAGGAGGTTGAACATTCGCCGAGAAATCACTTTTATTAGCCAAGGACTACGATGTGCTGGCTGGCTCTATATCCCGGACAATCTTTCAACTGATCAGAAAGCTCCAGCGATTGTGATGGCACATGGCTTTTCTGCCGTGAAAGAGATGTATTTGTCCAACTTCGCTGAGCGATTCTCAGCAGCCGGCTTTGTAACATTGGTCTTCGATTATCGTTATTTCGGTGACAGTGAAGGTGAACCCCGTAGTCAATCTTTCCCTCACGAGCATATTGAGGACTACCGTAACGCCATCACTTGGATATCAGACCTGCCTGAGGTAGACCCAAATCGCATTGGGATATGGGGGACATCCTACAGCGGCGGCCACGTGTTACACATAGCTGCGTTCGATAAACGTGTCAAAGCTGTGGTATCTCAAGTGCCAGCGGTAAACGTCTGGAATATGTCGTTACGTCTGGACCGACCGGACAAATTTTTCCAGAACCTTGGCTTTCTGATGCAGGATCGGGTTGCACGCTATAAGACTGGAGCAGTCAATTACATTAAGGTAGTGGCCCCCGAGGGTGAGCCCTCTGCTATACCTGTGCCTGAGGCATACGAGTGGTTCATGAATGTGGGCAGTCCGATTGCTCCCAACTGGCAAAACCAAGTGACAGTAGAGTCTCTGGAAAAGAGTTTAGAGTATGATCCAGCCGGCCCAATCCATCTGATATCGCCAACACCTCTGCTAATGATTGTTGCTGCTTATGATATGGTAGCCCCAACCGACCTTGCATTGGCAGCCTATAAAAGGGCTATGGAGCCAAAAGCCCTCGTTCTCCTGCCATGCGGCCATTTTGATGTTAATACAGAACCATGGATGCCAAAGGCTGCCAGTGCGGCATTAGACTGGTTTAAGCAGCATCTGGCATAGAGGAGTACATTAAGGAAAATGACCATAAGCAATCGAGTTAAACCAGAACTATGAACATCCTCAATTTCTATTCATGTTCCTTCTGGTGATTTTATACGTGTCCAATTTTTTTGTGCTACTATTGTTGTTCTGGTTTAAGATTTCAATTGATGCACACTGGTATATTCCCGGCAATATAGCTTACGGAATCATTCTGGTGGATACAGGACAAAATCAAACATACTGGTTATAATTCCGTGGTCTTGTTCCAACCTGCCCCTCTTAACAGTTCCATCATCTCCCCCGCATCTGTCACAGGAAGCCTGCAACTATAATTCCTGCAGACATACGCAGTAGCCCTTCCCTCGATGCTCGTAAGGTTTCTTGCATATTCAGCAAAACCAATGATCTCAGAGTCCTCACCATGTCGAAGGATAACCACCTTTCCAGGTATGAACCCTCTTCTTAAAACCGCAAGCATAGCTTTTGTATCCTCTGCCCCGGCATCCCCTACAATAACCACAATGCTTGTCGGTCCGAGTGCAAAATCAAGCGCCGTCATCATCTGTGTATATGACATTGGCACCTGCCAGATCGTTCCTGAAAAAGACTTCCCAATTTGTGCAGCTTTTTCCTCAAATCCCGCATTTGCGGTCATCCTTCCAAGGCGCAGCAAATTAAGCATAGCGATCGAATTGCCCGAAGGTAATGCGCCATCATATATCTCTTTCTTTCGAAATATGAGTTCTTCACCGTCATCTGCAGTGAAATAAAGACCGTGGTTTTCCCGGTCCCAGAAATGTTCTATCATAATTTCGTTTATCTCAAGTGCAGCCCGCAGGTACGATACCCTGAAAGTCGCTTCATAGAGTTCTATCAATCCCCAGGTAAGAAAAGCATGATCATCCAGAAAAGCCATCACAGCGGGCTCATCATCACGGTAGCGGTGAAAAAGCCTTCCATCCTGACCCCGCATGCGCGAGAGTATGAAATCTGCCGCCCGGCAGGCAGCATCGGCATATTCAGACTTATCAAACGCCGAAGCGCCTTTTGCAAGCGCAGCTATCATCAGTCCATTCCAGTCTGCCAATATCTTATCATCCTTCCCCGGATGCATGCGTTTTTCACGGGCTGCGAACAATTTCTGCTTTGCATCGCCAATTCTCCTATATAACTCATTAACCGATAATTTAAGGTCAACTGAGAGTTCAGAGAGTGTTTTGGACTGGTGGAGAATATTAATTCCAGTATTTTCCTCTTCCATTAAGTTACCGTACTTATTGATGCTGAACACCTTTTTCATCAATTCGCTCTCTTCACCAAGCACCGAATCCATCTCTATCCCTGTCCAGACGTAAAACTTCCCTTCAACGCCCTCGCTGTCTGCATCCTCGCCAGAAAAAAATCCTCCTTCTCTATATGTCATATCTCTCAGGACATAGGTAAATACCTCAGAGGCTATTCTTTTGAACTCAACGTTTCCCGTAGCCTGATATGCCTCGGTGTAAGCAATTGCCAGCAGCGCCTGGTCATATAACATCTTTTCAAAATGAGGCACAAGCCATCCAGCGTCTGTGGAATAGCGGTGAAAGCCAAAACCGACATGGTCATAGATCCCTCCCATGCTTATGGCTGAAAGTGTGCGCTCAACCATCCGTAGAGCCATTAAGTCGCCGGTGCGCTTCCAGTAGCGCAGAAGAAAAGTGAGGTTATGCGGCGTCGGGAATTTGGGGGCGCTCCCAAAGCCGCCGTTTTGTTCATCGAATGCTTCCAAAAGCTGCTCATAAGCCACATGAAGGACATCCTCTTTCAATTCTTCTCCCGCCTTTTGCTCATCTTTAAGGGACGAGATGACCTCTGCGGCAAGAGCCTCTGCACCGCCCCTGTTCTTCTTCCAGATATCTCTGATCTGTGGTATTATCTCCATCATACCCTGCCTCCCGAATTTGCTTTCCTTCGGAAGATAAGTAGCTGCAAAGAATGGTTTTTTATCATGCGTCATTATTATATTTAGCGGCCACCCACCGCTTCCTGTCATAGCCTGGCATACCTTCATGTAGATGCCATCAATGTCAGGGCGCTCCTCCCTGTCTATCTTTATGCTGACAAAAACATCGTTCATCAATTTTGCTACTTCTTCATCTTCATATGATTCCTTCTCCATCACATGGCACCAGTGGCATGTTGAATAACCGCTTGAGAGAAATATGGGTTTGTCTTCTCTTTTTGCCTTCTCAAAAGCTTCGCTGCCCCATGGATACCAGTCAACGGGGTTATAGGCGTGCTGGAGAAGGTAGGGGCTTTTTTCAAGGGCGAGTCGGTTGGGCTTTCTTATGGTATTTGACTTTTTGTTGTTTTCCATCTTTTTCCTCACTCCATCAGAGAACGCTTTTCTTTATTCAATTTTTTCTCTATCTTCTCATAGTCGCCCAGGTAAGCAGTCATTAGAGATTGTCGGAAAAGTACATAATTCTTACTCATTTTATATAATGTCCTGACTCTAATTACAAAAATTTTTCAATTCCATCCTCAAAGAACCTTACCACAATAAGCTTCATGCTGCCTGAAAAGTTGCGAAGATTCGTTTCTTTAAATCCAATCAGTCTATCAGTTCCTTCCATTCATAGACACATTTCCAAAGCTTTTTATTGAATACCATGTCTTTTGGGGGATATGAGAGCGGTCATACCATTTAAGAAGAGCAATGCCAAATCAAGGCTGTCCACGCTTCTCACGGATAACGAAAGGGAGGAATTCGCAATGGCTATGCTCTCGGACGTGACTGGAACCCTTCTGCGATCAGGATGTTTCAAGGTTGTGGATATACTGTCCACCTCGCTCATTGACGATGTTGGTGCCAATATTGTACTGACAGAAATGGGTCTTAACGAAGCTCTGAACGAATACCTCCATAAAATGTCATCACATTTTTTTAACGAACCGGTCCTGATAATCATGGCAGATATTCCTCTTGTTTCAATAAAGAACATCAGGGACATCACTGCAAGCCATGCAGAAATTGTGATAGTTCCCGGAAGGATGGGAGGGACCAACGCCTTATTCATACGCGACCCATCTCGTTTTCATGTGGACTATTACGGCGCAAGCTTTTTAAAACACCGGAATATCGCAGAAAAGAAAGTCCTCGTCCATGAAGTTTTTGACTCTTTTAACCTCAGCACTGACATCGATGAGGTGGCTGACCTTGCCGAGGTGCTGCTTCACGGGACAGGGCGTGCAGCGGGATACTTGAAAAAGCTTGGATTCGTGCTTGAAGAGAGCAGGGGCAGGGTTGGAGTGAAGAGAACGTAGGGGAAAAGTATAATATCTTGTATTATAAGGTGGAGTAACATTTATGCAGCTTGAAAAACTCAGACATGGCACAGAACTTATAAAACGCGGTTTCGCCAGTATGCAGAAAGGCGGGGTCATAATGGACGTAACCACCCCGGAAGAAGCGCTTATAGCTGAAAGAGCCGGCGCGGTGGCGGTCATGGTGCTCCACCAGGTACCTGCGGATATCAGGAAAACAGGTGGGGTTGCACGTATGGCTGATCCTATTGTGATCGAAGCGATAATGGATTCTGTCACAATACCAGTCATGGCTAAGGCAAGGATAGGTCATTTCGTGGAGGCAGAGATCATTGAGGCGTTAGGCGTTGACATGGTAGATGAGTCAGAAGTACTCACACCGGCTGACGAGATGTTCCATATAGACAAGACAAAATTTACCATCCCATTCGTCTGTGGTGCACGAGACCTTGGTGAGGCGCTTCGCAGGATAAACGAAGGCGCTGCGATGATTAGGACAAAGGGAGAGGCAGGGACAGGTGACGTGAAGGAAGCCGTGAGGCACATGAGAGCAATTATCGGTGCGATACGGGAACTCAAGGGAAAAACTTCGGGTGAACTCTCCATTGAAGCGCGGAAAATTGAAGCGCCGGTAGAGCTTGTAAAAGAAGTTGCTGAACTCCAGAGACTTCCTGTCGTGAATTTTGCCGCAGGTGGAATTGCTACACCGGCTGATGCGGCGCTCATGATGAGACTTGGTGCGGACGGCGTCTTTGTCGGTTCAGGGATATTCAAGGCAGAGAACCCTGAGAAAATGGCTTCGGCAATAGTTGAGGCTGTGAATAATTACGATAATCCTTCGGTGCTTGCTGAGATCTCTAAGGGGCTTGGCGGGGCTATGAAGGGCATTGATATCAGGAGCCTGACAGAGAAGGAAGTGCTGGCTACGCGCGGATTGTAGGTCAGCTTGACTTGTTGAATTCTATTGTTTATTTATCAAGACGTCAAAGCATTCTGGATTAAAAACCAATACTCAAATAGTTCTTTTTCTTCATCTGTTCTTGTCAAATCAACCTGTGCCTGTACTCCTGGCTTTGTTTCATACCTCAAAACAGCTTGAACTCCATACTCTGGTCTGACTTTTCTGACAAAATCCCTAACTATTGTGCATTTTCCTGTGAAACACCTTTCCTGTATTTCTCGAAATAGTCGGACCGCGGTGAAAGGTCCTTCGTGAAGCTTCTTGACTATGTATTCTTTGAATTTGTCAAGCTTGCTTTCTTTTTTTGCCCGTTGTTTTGGTTCTGGTATTGTCGTCAAATCCAAATATTTTTTTACGGTCTTCCTGTCATATCCGGTTTTATCGGATATCGCAGTGATGTTCAAACCCTGTGCATATAGTTCTCGTATCATAAACCAATCCTCCATTTCTATCATTGTTCACAACCTTGGGATTTTTTACCCAAGATTGTCAACTGGGGAATATTATCCCGCTGAAAATGGGGAAAATTAGACCGCTATTGACACCAGGATTTGGCCATCTTTTGATCCTTCTATAAAAGAGCCTAAACCTCTTTGCGCATGTGGATGAAGATGTAACTCAGGATGATCTACACAAATAACTTTATCCTTATGAGCTATCAAGTGAGTAAGTAGAAGAAGCGTCTCTAAAATTCCAGCT
>JBGOYM010000086.1:0-8636 GCA_041479675.1 Candidatus Methanoperedens sp. | reverse complement strand
TGCGTTTATCTGCGTTCATCTGCGGTTAATACTTTCATTATTCTTTCTTAATGAGGAGTTGATCTAATCAATGACCATTCTTGACCTCATATCCATGCCCGAAAGTAAAACCCTGGAATTCAAAGAGCGCATGCCAGAGCCACTTGCAATAGCAAAAACAGCCTGCGCATTTGCAAACGGCGGCGGAGGAACGATCCTGATTGGAGTGGCTGATAAGGAAAAAACCATTACTGGAATAGATGCGCAGGAAATACACATCCTGGAAGAAAAAATAGCCAATATAGTTTATTCAATGGTTGAGCCGACAGCGGCAGTTCACATAACGATCCACAATCTTGAAGGAAAACTCATTTTAAAGATAGATGTATTCCCTGGAAGCCTCAAACCATATCATCTCAAGAACAAAGGGGAGATCGAAGGCACTTACATCAGAGTGGGTTCAACAAACAGGAAGGCAGATATCGAAACCATCGAAGAACTCAGGCGCCAGAGGATGAACATCAGCTTTGATGAAACATCCATCATTGATGCTACGATAGAAGACCTCGATGCCAGAAACATAGAGATTTACCTCAAGAAAAGAGAAGAGGTCAGGGACATACCAAAGGTTGAACCTGAAGCTGAATTCCTTAAAAAGATCAAAGCTGTAAGACAGCAAAACGGCAGCATTCATCCCACTGTTGCAGGAATACTCTTATTTTCAAGCGAACCTGAAAAATACATTCAAGGCGCAGTCATAAAATGTGCCAGATTCAAAAGCAACGAAATGGATGAATTCATCGACCAGAAGATAATCAGAGGTTCGCTTTTCTCGCAGATCGAGGAAACGATAGCATTCTTTAAAAAGAATGTAAAAAGAGGTGCAAAGATCGAGGGTCTTTATAGAATAGAGGAATATGAGTATCCTGAGACAGCCATACGAGAGGCGGTAGTAAATGCTGTATGTCACAGGGACTACAGCCGCAAAGGTGCGGATATAAAGTTCGCAATTTTCGATGACAGGATTGAAATTACAAGTCCGGGAGGTCTTCTTCCCCAGATATCTCTTTCGGACTTAGGTACCGGAGTATCAGAACTCAGGAACAAAATAATCGGAAGAATCTTTAATGAAGCAGGTTTAATCGAAGGCTGGGGAACAGGAATTCGGCGGATCCGAAAGCAAATTGAAGAAAAAGGGTTAGTACCGCCCGAATTTAAAGAAAATAACGGTTTCTTTAAAACGATAATTTATAATGAACCTTTGCAAAAGCGTTTCGAATTTGACGAGGATGAAAAAGCGATTATAGCATATATCCAAAAATATGGAAAAGCAAGCACAAAGGAGCTGGAAAAAGTATTGGAAAAAAGCAAAGCAACGATAAAAAGAAAGATCAGAACCCTTACAGAAAAGGGATATCTGGTATGGAAAGGAAAGAGTAAAAAGGACCCTTCCGGGTATTACGAACTTACTGGCTCAACGATGATCCAGTTGTGAGCTAGTATGAGCCAGTAATGAGCGAGTAATATCCTGCGTGAGCTAGTATGAATATGATAAAATATCAAGGTGTAATTCATGCCAAATATCCTGGAAAAATCATATAAAACCTATCTTTCTCACGCTGAGTCCCAGCAGGTGAATCTTCACACTTATGATGCCATGATAGACAAAGAGGTATTCAACCTCTACGAGATATATGGCGCCGACCTTGAGGAAATACTGAGAGAACAGGGCACACGCAGGTTACTTCCCTGTTATCGAGGGTTTCGAACTCATTCCCGATGATATGCTTCCTGAGGCTAAAGATTACATAAAAAACCTTCAGAAGATGAAACTCGCGCCAGAGAAGCTCAACGAGAAAATGCAGGATGGCAGCCTTCCCGTTATTGACCTTGAATTCCTGTACTATGAAACGCCTGTGGGAAAAGTCAGGCGAAACAAACAGTTCGGGCGGGAGCATATTGATATTCTGGCTAAAGAGCGGCACAAGAGAAAAAGGTAGTTTTAAGCAAAGTAAAGCTATAAATATAGACTATGCTGAAATAAAAACGCTAAGGCGTGAAGTAGAGCTAATAAGAGTTGCCCTTATTCCTGAATCAATTAGGAGATGTAATATGAATTCTGAGTTCGTGAAAAAAACGGACCCCCTTGAAAAAGCAATAGAAATAATAATCCGGTCAGTTGATCCAGATAAGATCATTCTATTCGGCTCACGCGCGAGAGGTGATCATAAAAAAGAAAGTGATTATGATATATGCGTAATTAAAAAAGGTGTCTCACATAGAAGAAAAGTTGCTCAGCAGATTTATAGGTTTCTCTATGGTATGGGAGCGCCTGTTGATATTATTGTTGAAACTCCAGAGAAGTTTGAAGAATTGAAAGATAATCCTTTTATGATATATAAAGAGATTTCAAAGTCCGGGAAGGTGGTCTATGAGAAACGAGTCATTTGTTCGAATATGGTTGAAAAGGGCAAAAAGTAATTTGATGATAGCGAAAGCGGGGAAAGTCTTCGAGGATATTTTATATGAAGACCTCTGCTTTGATTGTGAACAGACTGTTGAAAAAGCTCTGAAAGCTTTGCTTGTCTCTATTGATGTTTCTTTTCCCCGTACTCATTCCATAAGTCATCTTATTGAATTGATTGAAACGCAAAATATTAAAGTTCCTGATGAAATCAAAGATTCAATTTCACTTACTGCATACGCTGTCAGTACCCGTTATCCAGGGGACTTTGAGCCAGTAGATGAACAGGAATATCAGGAAGCTCTTGAAACCGCAAAAAAAGTTTTTGATTGGGTAAGAAAGATAATTGAGGGGGATAAATAGGGAAAACAGGGGGAAATATAGAATATGTTTTGTCTCGAAATAAACCCGAAAAACCCGAAATAAACCAGAAATAAACCCGAAATTGATGAGAATAATTGATGAGGAAAGAGAGACGGTAATGACTGACACCAAAATCAAACTTATCAACCAACCCGGCGACTACTACTTCTGCTCCCTTTGCGCCGCCTGGCACCGCTGCACCAATGACCCTTCATCCAGTGGCAATCAGCATATATTACATCTTGTTGAAAACATCACGAACTCCCCCTCCTCAAAATACTATTTCTGCACCCTCTGCGTCAAATGGCATGCAGACGCCAGAAAAGACCATCTCCAATACCGTCTGCATATCCAGCATTTCAACCGAAAAAACGGCTTTTCCTTCATCGTCAAAGGGCTGAAAATAGCTGAAATAAAGCTCGCTTCAGGTGGCTTTATCCTGACGCTTATCCAGAACATCCTGAACCAGGGTTACACGAGTGTTCACCAGGAGAAAAAGGATTTCGTATATCCAGGATCAGGAAACCATCCAATTTCAGACACAGACCTGCGAACTCATTTCATCAGAGAGGCAAAGAACCTGATCTCCCTTCGCAAAAACAACACCATCGGCTACCGCGAAAAATGGCTCCACTCCCTGCTCATCGAGAAAATGCAGGATGGCAGCCTTACCGGTCTTGACCTTGAGTTCCTGTATTATGAAACGCCTGTGGGAAAAGTCAGGCGAAACAAGCAGTTCGGGTGGGAGCATATTGATATTCTGGCGAAGGAGAGACACAGCAGAGCGCTGGTCGTGGTAGAAGTCAAAAAACAGGGCGATGATCTGGGTTCTGCTATTTCACAGGGGCTTTCTTATGTTGAGTGGCTCTTCAAATACAGGGAGCGGCTAAAGCCAAGGATAACTCAACTTGGCTGGGATGTGGATATTAACAACATAAGATTGATCGTGCTTACACCGGGCACGCAAATTAAGAATTCAGGACTGGATGCGGCTGTTCTTGAGCAGGTTAAAAGGTTAAAATGCGAGGTTGTGGCTGCATACATTGATCCGGATTGGATAAAGGATGAGAACATTTCTATAAAAGGAATAACCCCATTTTAGCTTGATATTAATGAACATTCCGTCATTTTCACAGCCTTTAAACCATTATCCCACACATACGCTCGCATCCCATCCGCCCCCGCTATGAGCCACACAGAAGGGTCATTCTGCATGGTCTCCCTGTCCCAAAGCGAAGGAACAGCGGATGAAACAGGGTGGGTATGGTACACACCAATGATCTCCTTCTCGTTTTTCTCGGCCCAGTTCCATGCATCGTAATGTTCTTTCGGGTCAAGTTCAAAGCTTCTCCTGGTTCGCTTCGAATTAGTGATGGGGAAGGCTTTTTCTACAATCGCAGTGCTTCCATCAAGTGTGCCGATAAGAACGCCGCAGGCTTCATAAGGTTTATGGGCTTCCAGTTCTGATCGTATCGTAGTTAGATCCTTATGGAATATCTTAATTTCGTCGATCATAAAAATGAATCATTATTAAACTCACCTTAACTTAAAATATATCAAAGGGTTTAATAGTACCGTCATCAGCGTAAAAAGATAATCATGAAAGTAATAGCCATAATGAGACCTGCAGGTTATCTTGCAGAGTCAATTAAACTTGCAAACTCCATGGGATTCAAAGCGATAACAGCACCCATGATAGATGTAGTTGACAAAACCGATGACAATTTTAAGGTATTCCTGGAACGTATAATGGAGGGGGCAGCGGACTATGTTATTTTCACAAGCGCCAACGGTGTTGAGTTCACGCTCCTGAAACTGAATTCAACCGATGAGTTCATCGATCAACTCAATCAGACAAGAGTGGTAGCAATCGGACCTAAAACAAAAGACGCACTCCTGAAAAACGGGATAAGCGTGAGTCTTATGCCAGATTCTTACAGTTCAGTGGGGCTGGTTGAGATGCTTTCAGGAATTGAGGCAGGAATTGAGGGCTCGGTTATCGAGATAGCCCGCAGCAGCCACGGCGCACCTGAGCTTGTTAAGGGACTCCTCGAGAAAGGTGCTAAGGTGCATGAGATACAGGTGTATGAGATTATACGTCCCAGGGATGAGAGGCATGAAAAGCTGATGAAAGAGGCGCTTGCCGGGAAAATAGACATTTTTGCTTTTACAAGTTCTATGATGGTAAGGAATTTCATGGCTATTGCAGAAGATATGGGAATAAAAGACGAGATCATAAGGATAATGAATGAAAAGACTGTTGCTGCTATCGGGAAACCTACTTCAGAAACGCTTTCGGGGTTCGGGGTCAGGGTCGGGATAATGCCGGAGCGCTATACTTTTGAGGAACTGGTTAGGGAATGCAAAGAGAAGGATTGTTGATACCTATTTTGCTGCAGCATTTCCTTTAAATAATGAGGCCAAAATAGAGAACGTGAACAAAATCACTTCTTCCCCATTACTTCTCGCATCATCTTTATCGAGCAAAGCTCACTGCACATGCTGCATGTATCTACGTTCTTGCTCCTTGCATGGATCTTTTTCGCTTTCTCACTATCGATCGCAAGTTTGAACTGCTTATTCCAGTCAAGCTCTTTTCGTGCAAGTGCCATCTCCCTATCAACCGCCCGGGCCCTCTCACTGACACCATCTTTTGTCAGGTCTGCCGCATGGGCCGCGATCCTTGTGACAATCGTGCCTTCCCTGATATCATCTTCATCAGGAAGCGCCAGATGTTCAGCAGGTGTTGTCATACACAGGAAATCAGCTCCATGCATTCCAGCCACAGCGCCCCCTATGGCTGCTGTGATATGGTCATACCCTGGTGCGATATCTGTCACAAGCGGACCGAGAAGATAAAGCGGTGCATTTTCAGTGAGGTGTTTCATCGATGTTACGGAAAGTCCGATCTCGTCTATAGGAACATGCCCGGGGCCCTCAACAAGAGTCTGTACTCCTGTTGCTCGCGCCCTTTTCACAAGTTCTCCAAGCTGGATGAACTCCTCGAATTTAGCCCTGTCTGAAGCATCATTTATGCACCCTGGACGCATGCCGTCCCCGAGGCTGATGGTCAACTCGTACTCGCGGGCAAGTTCAAGCAGGTAATCGTATTCTGCATAAAAAGGGTTCTCCTCGTAATTATGTTTCATCCATGACAGGGTCAATGCGCCGCCCCGGCTAACAACATCGAGTATCCTGTCGCTGTTCTTAAGGCGCCTGAAAGATTCATGGTTCACACCAGCATGAATGGTCACGAAATCAATGCCGTCTTTTGCATGATTGCGTACCACATTGAACATATCATCCGATGTCATTGCTTCTATACCCTTTTCAACAGCCTGATAAATGGGAACAGAACCCACCGGGATATTAACAGCGTCAATTATCCTTTTTCGCACAAGGTCGAGGTCGCCACCAGTTGAGAGGTCCATAATCGTATCAGCGCCGTATTTTTCTGCTGTTATCGCTTTTCTGACCTCTGCCTCGATATCAACATAATCCCTCGAAGTTCCGATGTTGGCATTAATCTTGGTCCTCATCAATTTACCGATTCCCACCGGATGAGAGTTACTGTTGATGCTTTTTGGTATCACGATATGTCCGAGAGCGAGGTATTTCCTGACATCATCGGCATCTACTCCCTCATTAACAGCGACGCACTTTATTTCATCGGTCACCAATCCAGCATGCGCTTTTTCCATCAGGGTCGTCATTTCTTCCTCGAACCGAACATTTTAGCATACAGGCTTATATCATCCTTTTGCCTTTTTTTCTTTGGCGTTTCCTTTTTTGGTTTCTCTAGTATTTTTTCTGGCTTTTTTTCCAGTCCCTCAATTGTCTTCTGTTCCCCGATTATCTCCTTTGCAGTATCTATGCCTTCGGGAACTTCGATATTTATCTTTGTCGAAATAGGCGGTTTGACGACTGGGACGCTTGCACCACCATGCTTGCTTTTGCGAACCCTGATATCCACAAGTACAGGCCGTTCTATGTAGGTGCTGACGATCATCGCAACCCCAGGAGAGAGGCGCTTGATATCATCAACAACTTCTGAACTTATGCCCTCAAGACCTTTGCTGATAGCTTGAAGGTCGTTGGGGTTGGTCACTTTCATTATTATCTGGGTATTGCACTGAGAAAGGATGTTCTTATCCACGCGGGCAGGTCGCTGTGATACTACCATGAGCCCGAGACCGAATTTTCTTCCTTCCGATGCTATGGTACGAAGAATATCAGAGCTAACTGTTCCCCCGAACCCTTTTTCAGGACAGAAATTGTGTGCTTCCTCAAGCACCAGCATGCAAGGGGGCACAGTATTGAGCTTTCTCGCCTCGAACAGGTCACCACAAAGCTTTGCGACTATCAATGCCTGAAGGTCAGGATTTACGCCCTTCATATCGATTATCGATGCCCTGCCGTCCTGGACAAGGTCAGAAATAGTTGTGGCTTTATCAGATAATATTCCTGTCTCTTTCAACGTCTCAAGCTTGTTGATCACATTCCATTTTATCTTGCTTTTATTCTGCCCGACCTCAAAAATAATATCTTCGATAGTATATTTTGTTTTTTCAACCTTGAGTTTCGATACAGCCTCGAAGAGTATTCCCGTCTGGTTCTGTGAGTGTTCATCCGAAAAGAACTGCATCAGGTCTTTTACTCCAAGGTTGATACCATTTAGTCTGAAGAGTAAATCTGCCGACGGGTTAAGGGTCTTACTGGCTGGCGTATATATTGTCACCCTGTCCCCGTAACCTTTTGGCATTATCCCATATCTTTCGAACATCCCTGGTTTCTCCTGGTTGGGAAATTTCAAGGTACCGTATTCCCCGTGAGGGTCTATTATCAGCAGGGGGACATCCTTTTCCAGAAGCTCTTCCAGTATCACGCCACTGGTATAGGATTTTCCGGCCCCTGTCTTGGCAAGTATGCTGCAGTGCTTCTGCACAAGGTTGTTGGCGTCAAGATTGACCCTGATGTTTTGCCCCTCAAGCAGCCCGATGTACACATCCCCGCGCATAAGTCCGAGAGTCTGTTTTATGAGCATCTCGTCAGCCTTGAAGACCTTATCTCCGGGGCTGAATGGGGATTTAGGTACGCGAAGCGCTCCGTGTTTGTCCCTTGAACCTATCACTGATGCTTCTGCTATGATCTGCTGGTCCATATCCCCGACCCTTGATGAGCCTTCAGCCACATCCACGGCTTGCTCGATGGAGAAGCCTTCGCTTGATCTGGTGATGGAGGCTACCTGAGCAAGGGTCCAACCATCTACTTCGTGCCAGACCTTGACATAATCAGACCTCTTTGTTGCCGTGCTATCTGATACCGCGAACTTGAAACTTAGAGATTCGGTTTTTCCAAATATTACGCCTATTGAATCCTTCACCATTATAAGTACCTGAATAATTCAGATGAATATTATACTTTTCTACCAAACCATTAAATACAGTCGTGTTCAACTAAGCCACCGGCGCTCCGATAGTGTAGTCGGCCAATCATTCTGGCCTTTCATGTTTTAAGCGTGTCTTTCGCTGAAATAAAGATAGCCAGTGACTCGGGTTCAAATCCCGATCGGAGCACCTAAATTCACTTGATACTCCTATTCAAAGGGACATTTTTTGTTAGAAATCGTGGCGTTGAAAATAGCACTGATCAGGTGGGTATGTCATTAAGAATTGAGATATTTAATAAAGCCTTATGATACCTATGAATACTGATGGCAGATTTCACCCCTTATAAAATTTAAAACCTTGAAACATCAGGATAAGCGAGGAAAACCGAATGTCAGGTGTGTTTATTGCGGCAAAGAATATTGGATGGTATGGGTATCTTG
>JBGOYM010000085.1:0-8650 GCA_041479675.1 Candidatus Methanoperedens sp. | reverse complement strand
TCAGCTCTTTGAAATCCTCCATTGAGATTTGAGTATTTGTGGAAAAACGCCCGAATTCCTTTGATTCAATAATATCCCTGACTTCATTGTCCGTAATATATGCTTTTATGAAATTCTTGATAAGCGGCACCTCCCTGCTTTCGGGTTTATGAATAGAAATGAATCTTTCAACTTCCTCTTCAAGCAAATCCTCTTTCGTCTTGAATGCAGATATCTTTCCAAATATCTTCTCTATAATCTCCCTTAAACTGAGCCTGCGATCGATCCTCAATGATTTCCTCAACTTTTCAAGATTAAAATAATCCTCTGGCTTCTCAAAAACCTTACTTTTTATATATTCTTCAATTGCATCAAAATTTTCTTTTTCAATATTTTCCTTTATGAATGGATTATTCTTGACAGCAGTTTCAAACTTATCAAAGAACATGCGATCTATTTTCATTCCTTCCATGCCCACGGTGTATTCGGAAAAGCTTATGAGCGGGTCTGAATTTAAATTCTCATATTCACCAATCGCATTGTACTCGCCGCTACCGCTTCCTGTATATGTGGTTCTTGGAGGTAATTTCAAAACTTCATTATAGTTATACTTCTCTTCAAAATACTCACAATTTGCGAAGAAATCAAAAAGCTTGAATTTGTCCTTGACTCTCTTTATAACTTCATCATCTATCCCATCCTTCATCGAATATGTAAAATCATATTTCCTCGTCCCCCTTCCTTTTATCTGGATAAAATCCGTTGGCGAGAATATGGGACGCATCAGGCAGATATTCAAAATATCCTGGCAATCATACCCTGTAGTCATCATTCCAACTGTTACGCACACCCTTGTTTTACTCGTTTTATAACCTTCAAGAAAACGTGAGTGACCGGATAGGTTATTGCTTGTGTCCGTAAAATTGATGGTAAATTGCTGGGAATCCTGAACATTTGAAGTCACCTGAAGAGCAAAATCGGAATTATATTTACCGGGATATAATCTATCTGCAAGCTCATTTAATACCTGTGTTATCTTAGAGGCGTGGTTCTGGCTCACGCAGAAAACGATGGTTTTCCCGATCTCTCCGCTTATTGGATCGCGGATGGCATTTTCAATGAAAGTCTTGCAGAGAATCCTGTTTGTTTCTTCAGAAAGGAATTTCTTCTCAAAATCCTTATGATAATAAATCTGCTCTTCTTTTACTCCCTCCTCATTTTCGATCATCACAGAATAGCCTTTTTCAGAAAGTAACTCCGTCGATATCTCTGTTCTTGCATCAACCGCAACAGGATTCACGAGATATCCATCTCTCACCGCATCAATAAGACTGTAGCGATAAGTCGGAGTACCCCGCTCGCAGCCAAATGTAATATAAGTATCCCGGAGCTGTCTCCTTTCCCATTCGCGCGGGTCTTTCTTACTAACTTTCTCAGGGTCTAAATACTTCAGATAATCTTTGGGCGTGGCAGTAAGACCGAGTTTATATCCAACAAAATACTCAAAAACAGCCCTGCTGTTCCATCCTATTGAGCGATGAGCTTCATCCGATATAAGAAGGTCAAAATCCGTGGGTGAAAAAAGCCTCTGGTATTTATTGTCAAAAGAAAGGCTCTGAACGGTGGAAACCACAATCTCAGCTTTTCGCCAATCGTCCTTATTTTCTTTATAAATAACCACTCTGTAATCGTTTTTCAGATATCTTACAAAATTTTTCCTTGCCTGATCTTCAAGTTCTAACCGGTCAACAAGAAAAAGCACCCTCTTTGCATTCCCTGATCTTAAAAACAATTTGATAACTGCGGCTGAAATTAGTGTTTTTCCTGTTCCTGTCGCCATTTCAAAAAGGAACCTGTCATTCCCATCTTCCACAGATTCCTGCAAAGCATGAACCGCATCTAACTGATACGGTCTTAAGAATTTCAATCCGGATTCATTTATATAGTCTGCTCTTGTTTTGTCATTGCTCCAGCGCGGGTCTTTGTCGTAAAGAGGGTTCTGGATACGGGCAATGTAATCCTCTCCAACTATTTCCCTGACAAGAGTGGAAGGATTGGGCTGAAAAGAACCTGTATGATGAAGAGACTCTAATGTAGGGAATTTTGTTATTACACTGGGATTTCCACGCTCCAGGTCCCAGAAATAATGCAAATTGCCATTCAATAGGATTACGAACCTCACATTTTGAGACCGAGCGTATTTTCTCGCCTGTTCTTTCCCGTCGAGAGGATTTTTATCTTCTGATTTTGCTTCCACTATCACAAATGGGAAGCTCTTTTCATCCAGAAGAAGAAAATCCGTAAAACCATTCTCTGTTTTTTCAAAATCATTCCCGAACTCATCCAGATTTTTCTTTGTGATCTTGATATTATTCTCTAAAACGATATTGGCTTTTCCTTTTTCGTCATCAAAAAATCTCCAACCTGATTGTTCAAGGAGTTTATTGATCTTAATGCGCGCTTTTGCTTCTTTTTGCATTAACGGCTCCAGCCTCAGATTTATTTCATGAAATAAAGCGGATTAAATCAGAAACCGATATGGAGATCGAGACTTTTATCCACGGCGCCCTGTGTTTCTCATATTCATCGATTCACCCGATACTGTTGATTATTTGTTCAAATCCAGACAATACGTCCCGATGTATTGGAAAAGGAAGAAAAAGCTATTTCCGCTTTCTTTCCTTGGGTTTCTTCTCTTCCGGGGCTTCCCCTTCCTTCAACTCTTTCCTGGGGAATATCTCAGCAAGAGGTTTCTGCCCGTATTCTACGATCACGGTGTTTATCTGTGTGACTTCGGATGATATCTCGCGTCCGCGCATGGATTTACGTCTTCTTTCGCCATCATGGGTCGGGTGAAAACCCACTCCACCGGCCACAAGGATCTTTCTTCGTGCCGGGCCGGGTAGATCCGGTCTAATAGGGAAACCGTCCTTATCAGTACCGCCTGTCAGCTTAAGTGTATATCCTGACAATCCTGCCAGGTCCCCGCTAATGGTCTCTCCGATGTTCTTTCCTATGATCTTATTGGCTGCTGCACCCGTAACTGTCACCTGATATGCCTGTGCGGTCTTGCTATCCGAAACTACTAATCTAAAATCTGCCATTCATATGCTCCTGAGTTAATAATCATACTTTCTATTGTAATTCTGACCTAACTTGCGTTAAAGATACTTAAACGTTTTTATGAGCAAAATCTGCATTTTTCGGTTTTTCAAGCTCTTATTCCAGTTCTCGTATGAACTCAGTCAGCCTGCCGCATGTCACCTTTTTCTTGGCTTCACCACATTTTTTGACTTTATCAAGGAGAGTGCACATCTGGTCTTTTGTAAGATCGTACCCCATCTTCTCAACAACACCCTTGAGAGCCTTACTACCAGTATGCTTGCCAATGATGATCTCCCGCTTTCCCCCCACCATCTCAGGTGCGAACAGTTCATACGTCATCGGGTTCTCAAGGACTGCTGCAACATGTATCCCTGATTCGTGCGCAAAAGCATTTGCGCCCACTACAGGCTTTGTCGGATGGATCGGGATCTCAGAATATTCCTCAACGAGTTTCGATAGCTCCATAAGCTTACTGACATCGTATCTCTCAATGCCATATTGAACCCGCAGGCTCACCAGAAGTTCTTCAAGCGCGGCATTCCCACATCTTTCGCCGATTCCATTAACGGTTGTATGAAGCTGGAAGGCTCCGGCTTCAGCCCCGCTAAGTGTGTTCGCAACTGCCATGCCAAGATCATTGTGGCAGTGGATGCATACCTTTGTTTTCACAGCTTTCTTGATCTCTTTTACAATATATGACGCAGTGCTCGGGTTCAGTATTCCCACTGTGTCGGCTATGCTGACATAGTCCGCACCGTGTTCCTCCGCCGCCCTGAAGATGGATTTCAGGACATTGATATCAGTTCGCGTGGCGTCCTCTGCAGCAAATCTTACAGTGAGCCCGTGGTCTTTTGCATAATCGAGCACGTCAAGGGCGCAAGATTGCGCTTCTTCAAAGGTCTTGCGATATTTATATTTAAGATGCATATCTGACGTTGCAATAAAGATGCTCACGAAATCCACATCGCATCGCAGCGCCACATCCACATCCCTGGCGACTGAACGCGCCAGGCAGCATACCCTTGCGTTAAGCCCCAGGTGCGCTATCTCTCTAACTATGGCTTCCTCACTCCGGGATACAACCGGGAAGCCCGCTTCTATTACATCCACGCCAATGCTGTCGAGTTTTTCTGCTATGGCGATCTTCTCTTCTCTTGTGAAAACCACTCCAGGGGTCTGCTCCCCGTCCCTCAACGTAACATCGCATATCTCGATATCCTGCAGTTTTGGATTAATGAACTGCATCAGGGTATTTCTTGAATAATCAGTCATGTTTTTAGGAATATTAACGATGTTTAATCATTACTTATAACTTTGCATTTTTTATTTTAGCTGCTTACCCCGAGTTCCCTCATCACGTTCATCACTCCCAGAGCCACACCCTCCACTTCTATCCCGCCCTTACCCTTGGCGCCATCCCCTACAATGTAAAGATCGTTAACAGGCGTCATGTTCCCGATCTCAGTTCCTGACGAAGCCCTGTTCACAGGCCATCCGCCAGAATAGGATTGCACCATCAGCACCTCGTATTTCTTTTCAGGGAATAATCTCTTCAGGTCAGACAGCCCGATGTTTATTTCCTCTTCCAGGTTGTCGGAAAGTACTGCCTGGTGCGACATCACAAGATGCTTTCCCTGCGGCGCAAGTGATGGGTCAGCTTGCGTCACTTCATTGATGCCGTTGATCCTCTCTGCGTATGGGGTGAAATAAACCCCGCTGTGACCTATCAGCGGTTCGTTGGCTCCAAGGCATATCTTGATCCCTTTGGAGGGCACGACACTGTTTATTCTCATAAGATACCCATCATCCATGCATTCGTACATCCTGGCAGTCTCCTGATGTCCCATGTCACTGATAACAAGGTCGGAATCAACAGTTTTTCTGCTCACTCTGACACCTTTTGCCCTGTTGCCGTCAATGATTATCTTATCAACGCAGGACTTAGTGTGTATCTTTCCACCTCCTGATCTTATTACATCTGCAAGCGCTCCAGTCACAGCGCCGCAGCCGCCCTGAGGAACCCCTGAGCCCTTATAGAGGTACATTTTCTCTATTATGTCAAGCATCTCCCTGGCAGGCACGTCCTTTGCCTTAAGGCTCAAAGACCAGCCGCAGAAGGAATCCGCAAGTTTAAGAAGGAATTCATCGTCAAAGTATTTCAGTACCCAGTCCCTGAATGAGATATCTCTTTTAGGTTTGAATTTAAGTGAGTATGCAAGTATCGTCGCGAGCTTGACCCGTTTTGTGATTGAAAGCTCATTCCTGAAATCATGGAATTCAATATTTTCTCCATCGTCTTTCCTTATTATTGCCATGGGATTTGAATCGATTATTTTGACCTGCGCGCCCACCTCGCGCAGCAATTGCGCAAGCGGTCCCCGTGAGCCATGGGGTATCATGTGAAGCGCGCCAGTGCTCAGTTTGAAACCCCTGTATTCAAGATTTGCGAACCTGCCACCGATGAACGGGAGGCGCTCAAATACCTCCACAACGTAACCTTCCCTGCAAAGTTTTGCTCCTGCAAGAAGTCCGCCAAGACCTGCTCCAATAATAATGGCTTTCATTTCTCCTCCGAGATGGCACATATGGGACAGTAGTCCACGCAAATTCCACACTCAACACATTTTTCATTCATGGATGCTCGTCCGAAAACTGTTATCGCTTCGTAAGGGCAGTATGCGGCGCACTGACCGCAGCCGACGCATGTCTTATCCACTATCATTGAGCACCAGCTGCTGCTTTTTTCAGCATTATTTTCAAAAACACGAACCGCAGATGAACGCAGATGAACGCAGATACCAAATGAACAAATCTGCGTTTATCAGCGTTTATCCGCGGTTTTTTTCGGAATGGATTCATTGAGTTCCTATCATTACAGAAAATATGATTCGTTTGGGCCTTGCATTGAAATAATATTATTTTCGCAGTTTCTTAATCTCATTTTTAATCTCCTCTATTATCTCGATATTTTTTATAGTCTTCTTGTCTCCAACTTTCACAGAAAATATAATAAATACCCTACCACCAAATTTTTTCTGAAATTTATTATGCGTGGTTTCTTGCATCTCATTCCATTTATAATTTTCAAAAGTATGTTCAAAAGTAATTGGTTTTATTTGTAAACCAATATATTTATCAGTTACCTCAATAAAAAAATCCACATTGTAGAGTCTATCCCATTCATCTGGTGCAGGTTTTATGGGTACACCGAGAATTCCTTGTAATTGACCGTAAATTGTTTGAATTTCAGTTTGATAGCCTTCGAAAGTTCTGTTAATCACTACATCTTTGATGTAGTTTCTGCAATCCTCTTCTGTTACCTCTGCAACTTCGTATTGAATAACTTCTGTAATTTTAATGTACAATTTACGTCCAAGTTCTTCAAGGTGTGATTTTGGGTGGACATTTTCATAATAATATATCTCCCAATCATCCAGTTTTTTAGGAGCACATTTTCTAATTAATTCCGAAACAGGCCCAACAGAATTTTTCTTGTTCAATCCCCAGCGATTCATTGATTGGTTCAATATCCATTCTTTTGCCATTAATTTCTCCACACAATATATTTAGAATCTACTAACTATCTGCTGTATATCATTCTTATTTATATGCTCCTTTAGATTCTAATAATTTAAACTTATATTTATAATCAAGTGAAGTATCTACATCAGTTAAACCGTTTTTGATCAAATGGGCATTTATAAAAGTCTTGTTTTGTAAATAAAGATAACAAAGTAAGTTATTTTTTTCATCGTATTTTATATTATCGAATTTTAAAAATACTTTTTGCCCACAGGTTTTATCTATTAAAAATTGAAGAGCATCTTTATTTTTCTCCGGGATCTCTTTTACACCCAGCAACCTTATTTTTAAACCATTATTTAAAAGCAAAAGTCCTGGAGATAACACTTCTTTCACTGTATAATATGTTTCTCTTTCGGATTGTGAATTGTCTATTTTTGAACCGAATCTCAATTTTTTAGGATCAACTTTTTTATTAAATATAATTGGATCTTTGAAAATATAGGACAGTCTTTTAATTTCTTCTTTAAAATCTGTTATTGGCTTTTCCTGTTTGATAATCTCAAAACTTGCATCTTGAGAAATAGTTTTTTGTTTTATTCCAAGTTTTTCTTCGATGATCGAAAGAAAATTTTCATTTATCTCGTATCCGATAGAATTTCTATTCAGGTTTTTAGCTGCAAGCGAGGTTGTACCACTCCCAAGAAAAGGGTCAAGAACAGTATCACCGACAAAACTGAACATCTTAATTAAACGCTTTGGTAATTCTTCAGGGAACATAGCTAAATGTTTATCTTGCTTTTCACCTGAAAAATTCCAGTGACCTGTAAAGTATTGATTCCATTCTTCCTGGGTCATTCTTGATTGCTCTTTAATTTCCTTAGTGACCTTTGGGGATTCACCATATTTCTTGAATATTAAAATGAATTCATAATCCAGTTTGATGATCCCATTTCTTGGATATGGAAAGGAGCCCATTACAGTAGCACCACCAGTTGTATTACAGGTAGTAACTTTCTGCCATATTATAGCCCCCATATAGTCAAAACCAGCACTTTCACAAAACTTGATGATTTCCGTTCTTATTGGAATTACTTTATATCTTCCATAATAAACTGAACGTGCAAATTGGTCGCCGATATTTATACACATTCGGCAGCCTTTATGTAAAAGTCTGTGGCATTCATTCCAGACCAAATTCAGATTATTAATATACTCCTCATAGGTATCATTGAATCCTATCTGGTTTCCATTTCCGTAATCTTTTAGCTGCCAGTAGGGAGGAGAAGTAATCATAAGATGAACTGATTCATCTGGCACTTCTTTCATATATCTTGAATCGGCGATGATTATTTTGTGCAAAGTATTCATATTATCACCAAAAAATTTTCAACATAGTTTTTCATTGAGTTCCTGCAGCTCCTATTTTCTCTGCCAGTTTTGCCAGCACTTCCTTTCTCATACCCTCTACGAACTTGATGCTCCCTACCACAAGATGTCCGCCCCCGCTCACCCCCGCACCTTTTATTTCGCTGTGCAGTTCCTTCACTATCTGGGGGATGTTCATCTTTACTCCTCTTGAGCGCAGAACAGCGAAGTCGGGACCGTAGCCAATGGTGACCACAGGCTGTCCATCATATTTCGTGCACAGGCGGTCGTGTACTTCCCCGCTTGTCTTGCCGGGAGGAGGAAAAGTGAACTTGTGGGCGTAATTCTCCACATCGATCACGTTCAGCATCGTCCCGTTTTGCAGCTTCTGCGTTTTCACATTAGGCATACAAGCTTCAAGCTGCTCACTTATTGCAGCGTTCGCCTGCTCGCATAATAATTTTACGATCTGCTGGTGTCTGACATTTGAGCCCAGGTTGAGAATGTCATTCATCATCCCGCGCCCGTCGTTGAACCTCTGCCAGAATGCTTCATAATCAACAGCAAGCGCCATTTTTTTTAGGTCTTCAAGTTGATATTTATCAGCAACCAGCGCCTTATAGAGCCCGGCTTCAGGCGCGGCTGACCTGTCCCCGACTGCAGAGACCGCTGGGAG
>JBGOYM010000084.1:0-8822 GCA_041479675.1 Candidatus Methanoperedens sp. | reverse complement strand
ATGGTTTAAATTGTCGAAAGTAAGTATAATTCTTTGATTTAGAATATAAAATAATAGTATCGTGATTTGATGGAAACTTTCTTGAAATTGCTTTACTGCTCCCCGTACTAGAACTGCGTAACCATGTTACTTCAGATAAAAAATTGTTTTTGCCAAAAATCTCATCCAAAATTAGTCGTATATAGCTATTCACCCTCCAATCGCAATGCACATATATACTCCCATCCTCAGCCAGCAAATCCCTCATCAAACTCAACCGCTCATAGATCATTGCGATAAAACTATCCGCTCCCCTGCCCCATGTATCCCTGTAAGCTATCTCCTCAAGAACCCCAGGCGCCTTCGTGAACTGCTCATCCCCTATCTCTATATTCATGGAAAAATCCGCGCCCACATCAAAAGGCGGGTCGATGTATATCAGCTTTATCCCGCCCTGCTTCTCGATCTCTTCGCGCATCGGTCCGTTCTTCAGGCTGCTCAGTATCAGCTTATTGTCGCCCCATATCAGCTTATTCGTCCATCCTTTCTGCTGCCTTCCCCTGTAGTCTATATCAAAAAGCGTCTTCTGGAAACTGACATTTTTCTCTGCTCTTGGCTCATCAACCTGCTCAATGACCTGGAAGGGCAAAACCACATTGCAGACCTCATTTGTCTTCCCGTTCCAGACAAGTTCCACTTCTCTTTTATCCTCGAACAATAAAAAGCGATAGTTTTCGGGAAGAGGTTTTCCTTCTTCAAGATACCTATTAATGTCCCGGATTTCGTTATCGTTTAATTTCATATTGAGATGAGATATGGGTTAGTAGAGATATGGAAGCACTCACTTATAATAGTCATTATCAAACATTGTGCAATATACATCTTTTTCAGATATACATCGGTTCGGACAATTTACACAAACGCTCAATTGCTCATCCCAGGCTTTTGCGATTAAATCAAGCATTTTGTTAACCATTTTATCATTGATCTTCGGGAAATATGACTCGATCGGTTCGTATGAATGAATCACAGTTTTTATTTTTCCATTCAGCTTCTGTAAAATGATTTCTTTCATTGCCTTCGAATAATAAATTGAAAACTCAGCTATAGCCTTATCATCGATTTTGTATTTCATGAGCTCCTTTCCAAGATTTCTCTTGATATCTAATTCAATACTCAAAGCTATCTCATAACAAAACCAGTTCAATTTTGTTTTCTCGCTTTCACGAGAATAGAAAGAAGTCGGTTTAATAATATCTTCCTTTGCCAGTTCATGTGCCCCTTTTTTTCGAGTAACCGAATTAGCCACTCGAAATAATGGGGCGGCAAATTTCTGGAACAGCTTTTGTGCTTCATTGTCTGCCAAAACCTTAACCCTGGACTTTTCTATATGTTTAGTCATCTTGGCACGTCAATATATATCAGCTTTATCCCGCCCTGCTTCTCGATCTCCTCGCGCATCGGTACGTTCTTCATACTTTTATCTTTCCTCCTTTATTGTTTGTTTTTGTATCATTGGCTAAAACCTTTTGCCTTCAATGTAATATAAGGATTCAGTCTTTATTAATCTTCACCTATGTTAATTCCCTCACAACCAATGCCTCAAGATGCCTGAACCTCTCAACCACACAGCGCAGGAAATTTACCACTCTCCCAGCTTCATCTATTATCACTCCATCGCTTGACGCAACGATCTCCCTGCAGCGCTTCAGATCATGATCCACATGCTTCGACGTCCTTGCATCTCCCTTCAATCCCACCTCGCCAAGCTTCTCCCGCAGCATCCTTGCAAGCATGCCGCTCTTGCTGATCTGCGCATCAAGCAGGAAAACAACAATCTCAGGCTTCATTTCCTTCAAAAACTCAAGAATAAGCCCGATCGCTTCCTCCGTGTTCGAAGATACCTTGAAATTTCGAAAAGCGCCTTTAACATCCCTTATCACCCCATCATCGCACAGAATAGCCTTTTTCTCAAGGATACTTTCCATCCCGATAATAATATTGTATCCATCGATAACGATGCTATTTCCTTCAATTTTATCACAGGGCAGAAATTTAGCCTTCCGTTTCTCTGACACTTCGCACGAAAGCACAGTCCTTGAAAGAAGATACCTCGCCTCCACATCCAGCCTGTAATGTGAGCACACAAACCCCACAGCGCTCTTTTGCGGATAGCCCCGGTCAAGCAGGTATCTTATGTCAGAGGCAGCCTTCTCAAGGCTCATTACGTCACCTTAAAGCGCAGGAGCGCAGCTATCCCGCCCAGCGAATCAAGCTTCCTGCCCGGCTCGAACTCCGTGCTGAACACCACAATACGTCCCTGGGAATGCTCCACATCTTTTAAAAAGCTATCAATTGAGTCGCTTTCGCGCTCTGTGCGCAAAAGTTCATCCGTTATCAGCAGCGTCTCGACCGCGCCCATACCCTGCGCACTCCTCACCTCCGCCATGCCGTACGCAGCCTTTCCATCCATTGATATCTCCTTCATGAGTTCTTCGATGAGCGTTGCTTCCCTGCCGATCCTTGATTCCTGCATTATCCTGTCAACGGCTCCCCGGCGCAGTACTTCCTGGAACCCTGATACGCCGATGGAAGAGGTATCTTCAAGCACGATCTTTTTAGCAAGCTCAGGTTCCCTTGTCCGCACGAACTCAAGGAAATCCTCCTTGGTGAATCCCGGACCTGCCAGTATCACAGCTTCTACCTTTTCCGCAGCCCACTTCAACTGCACAGCCAGCTCCCCGAAAAAAGAGTTTCGTTGATTTCCCTCACCTTTCCCGAGCGACTGGCGCAGGGATGAGGTTTCTTCAACCCCGAACTGCCTGACCATGCCTATACACGCCTCACCCTCTTCAATCGTTGCGATAATGACCTTCGGGCGCAAGGAAGCTATCTCTGCCTCCCTTATCCGCTCGAACTGGTCGTTCTTCCACCTCTTGATTATCGAAATGTTAGTCCCCTCTTCAACATTTAGCGTGTGGTACGCTCCTGCGTCTATCCCGTCCACGATAGTCCCGTGCACTCGCAGGCGGTTTGAGAATTTATGGAATTCCACTTTCTCCACATTTATCCCCAGGCGCACTGTTTTCTTATCCGCTTTTTCGGGTCTTAACTTATCGGTTGCGCCTTCAATTCTGCGTTTGGTGAAAGCATATACAAGGTCATTCGGTTCAAGTATGTATTTCAGGTGCCAGAGGTCGTCCAGAGATTCTGTTATGAGTGATATCTCACCTTCGTCAAAGCGCAGTTCTTTTTTCAGCACCTTCATTGCTTCACCATAATTTACGCACTACATAAAAAAGGAGCAGAATGAGGGAAATTCCAATTGTCCATATCAGGAGTTCGCTGGACGGTCTGGTCGCCGGAGGCGGGTTATTGTTTTTTGGAGTCATGGTATTTTCAGGTATAATTGTCTTATCTGGAAAAGGCTTTTCAGGGTCATTGAACTGGTACAGGAAAAACGAAACAAGGTGCTGTTCTGACTGACCTGAATACACCTTATCCACTTTAAGGGATATTATGGTCTTATTGCTCCTGTTATATACGAAAGACCCGTAATTGTAAACTATCTCGCTTTTTACGATAGTTTCATTATCGGTTAACTGAAGCCACATTGAACCATCGCTGCTCACGCTTTTTAAACTGATGACATATCCCTGGTACAACGTGCTGGATTCACCTGTAGCCAGATACATGTTGGTTCCGTTGAACAGGATATCGCTTCTGGCATCAGCTGATGATAAAAAAAATAATAATAACATTAAAAGTAATGCTTTTTGCCTCATCACCATATTATTTACAATGAGTGTGTACGCAGACTTATATATTTCCTTTGCATCTTTTTGCCCATGACAATTTCGGATGAAAAATAATCCATAACAACGATCAATATCATCACCTTATCATAAATTACTTATATGGCATCATCTGTCTGGTTAAAAGTGAAAATCATGAAAAAAATATTAATTTTATTTCTTGCAACCTTAATACTATTCAGCGGCTGCATTGGTGAAAAAACTGTAAAAAAAGGGGACACGATTTCTGTTGATTATACAGGAAGTCTCGATGATGGAACAGTATTTGATACTTCCATAGAAAGTGTAGCAAAAGGATATGATATCTTCAAGCCAGAGTTTGCTCCTCTTCAATTCAAAGTTGGAGAACCTGGTATGATTGAAGGGTTTGATGAAGGTGTTGTGGGAATGAAGGTAGGGGAGACAAAAACATTAACCATTCCGCCTGAGAAGGGATATGGACTCCCAAAACCAGAACTGATCAGCGCCTATGATATAATACAGAATGTGTCAGCAAGAACCACGTTCCCAAAGGTCTTAAATTATTCCCTTGAGGAGTTCGAATCAACTTATGGCCCGGATCATAATAAGAGCGATACCGTTGTTATTCCAGGAACAAACATCAATATGACAGTCCAGAACATTTCCGATAGTGTCTCACTATCTTACGATCTAAAGGTCGGTTTTCAGATATTCCAACAAAATGCGCCATGGAATATGACCGTGGTAAAGATCGACGACAAGAATGTTACAATTAAACCAAGCGTAAAGAAAAATGATGTTATCCAATTCCAACTTGATCAGTTCCAGAAGACACCATGGAATTCAACAGTCATTGGAGTAACAGACGATAACATCACTCTGAGACATAATGCCATGCCTGAGACAAAGGTTCAGACCATGTACGGAATGATGAAAGTGAATTTTAACGAAACATCATTTACATTAGACCAGAACCACGAACTTGCAGGTAAAACATTGATCTTCAATGTAACCCTTATTTCTATAGATACAGAAAAGGCTCAAAAAGCAACATAATGAGCCTTTTTTTTCTTTTTTTAAATCTTGATCTTAATAGCCCGCAAACCTTGGCTCTGTCAATTTTCTGTGGAATTCCTGCCTGCTGATAACTTCGTTGATAGCGTTTGATGCTTCAAGCCCCTCATCTACCGGAAGACCCCAGATGTTCCTGCCGTAAATACCGCCTTCAGCCCCAGCTTTCATTACGATCTCAGTCTGTTTTACAAGGCTCTCTGTGGGATTTCCCGGGATTTTCGGACCTCCGGAAAAAATGACAATGGAATTTGGAGCCGCCTGCACTACAAGGCTTGCTCTGAATATTTCCTGCGCAGTAGTTAATGACATTTGCGCATCTTTCGGTTCAAGATATTTGTAGGCTATCATGCTTGAGTTCTTTTTTGCAAGACTTTCTATATACGCATCATACGCCCGCCTGTTGTCAGGTTTGACCTTTGCCGGGTATTTGGTTTTGACTATGTCAGCCCCAAGGAAGCCTGAAGCTATCGAAGCAGCATAGTGCGTCCAGAAGAGGCTGTCAGCCTGTGTAGTGCCCTGGAACTCACCCTCTTTATCTTTGAATTTAGCCTTTTCATCCAGTCCTGAGCCCCGCGCGTAAGCCCAAACCACGGCCACCAAACCTGCATTATGAGCTTCACGTATAATTTTCGCCGCTCTCTCCAGATCTGTCTTTATATGCTCTCCCCCTGGATATATCGTCAATCCGATAGCGGATGCACCGTATCTCAACGCGTCTTCAACAGTGCCCACAGTTGACATTATTCCTGCGCTCTGAGGCTGTGAAATGTGACCGTCTATTTTGTATATTAGTGGTATATCCGGTCTGAACAGGTGTTTGAACTGCCTTACGTTGCCAGGATGCAGGACATAACCTGAAAAATTGCCGCGGTTCACAAGTTCAGCAATGGCGCGCATGTCTGCAGAGCCCTTTCCCTTGATGTTGATATCTTGCGCGGTCGCACCGTCCCTCTCCCAAAGGAACTCATGGCCTGGTCCGTGTTCAGAGCTTTTCTGGTCAAAGGGCATGAACAGGGCGTTACCATTCCCCGGACCGTGGACATATAGCATGCGGTAAAGGTTTGTTTCGACCCCTGGTTCCAGAAAACGCATCTTTTCCAGCGTGGGTCTGACATCTACATTGCCAGTGACATCAATTTCTAAATCAGTTTCATCGATGTGTTTTCTGGAATTTATTAATTTTTGAACAACAGCCATGATTATTTCCTTCTTTTTATGCAATATTTGTTTTAGTTATATCATCAATCAGCCATAAGCTTTTCAATCATTTTGATTTCCTTTTTGCCGCCAGCATATATCGGTGTCCGTACATCGATAGCTACAGGCTTGATAGATAAAATATCCATCTTCCCGTTGCTTATCACCCCGCCAGCTTCAGTTATTATTTTCCCCATAGGGTTTGCCTCGAACAATAACCTGAGCTTCCCGTTCTCTTTCCCCTTATATCCCGGGTAAGTGAAAACACCGCCTTTGTGAATGATCTGGTGCATATCTGCAACAAATGACCCGGAAAAACGAAGCTTATAGCCATCCTTCTCAAGGCTCTCTATGAACTTTGCATGCTGCGGCAGGTAATCTTTCCGAAGTGCTCCTGGTGCATATATTTTTTCATCCGGGATCGTGACATCTTTCTGCGTCAGGGTGAACGTGCCTTTTTCATCCATCACAAAATCATGCACCCCTTTTCCAGCCGTAAGCGTCAGCGTGGTGAGTGGTCCGTAAAGGATGTACATTGCAGCGATCATGGTGCTCCCTGGCTCAAGCACGCTTCCCGGATAAATCCCTATGATGGTGCCGACAGCAAGGTTAACATCGATAAGAGAAGAGCCATCAAGAGGGTCTATTACTATTCCGAAATGGTTTTTTGGATTTTCAATCTCAATTATCCCTGGTTGTTCTTCAGTTGCAATATACCGAACAAGCCTTGTTCTCTTCAATCCACTGATCAATACATCATCTGCCCATTTATCAAGAGCCGTCTGCTCTTCACCGTATATGTTTTTAGTGCCGGCTTTATCCTGAGCTTTCAGAAATCCCTGTTTTATGACCTTTCCCTGCTCGCTAAGGAACAGGATAAGTTCTGAAAGTTTTGGGTCTGTGTTGCTCTGTTGAAGAAACTCCTTAAGGTTAATGCTCTCACCCTCTTGTTATTGTATAATTCATAATTTCTGTAATTTATGAAGAATTAGCCGCAGATGAACGCGGATAAACGCAGATGTGCGGCTATAAATCTGCGTTCATCTGCGTTTATCTGCGGTTTTGTTTCTCATAGATATTACGGTTATATTCGAACTTCACGATAGAACATTTTAAGCAATCAAGTTGTATAAAACTATCGTTTATTTCAAGTTTGCATCTGCAAATTATCTTATCAGAAATTCCTTTATCCTCATCTCAACTTCGAGCCCCACCTTCTCAAGTTCCTCACCCGCATCAATTATCACGAATCTGTGCGGCTCCTCCCCTGCAAGCCTCAGGAAATTAGCCTGCACTTTTTTCAGGAATTCGGTCTTCTCGAACTTAGTCTTTTCTCCGCGGACTCCGCAGCGCGAGACCGCAACTTCGGGATCAATGGTAAAAAGGATGGTCATATCCGGAACAACTGTCCATCCCCTGTGTAGCCCCTGCACCCATGCCACCGCATCATCGAAATCATCCGAAAGTGTGGCGCCCTGGTAGGCATACCTGCTGTCAGAGTACCTGTCAGAGATCACAATTTTGCCCTCAGCCAGCGCGGGCCGGATCACTTTTGCGATATGGTCGGCATGGTCGGCCACAAATAAGAACAGTTCAGCCAGCGGGTCTCCATCTGACTCGATCGATCTTTTTACAGCCCTGCCTATCCGGCTCTTCGTTGGCTCGCGTGTAAATACCGCATCTGGGAATCTTTTTTTAAGCATATTTGCTATGCTGGATTTTCCCGTTCCATCGATACCTTCAAGTGTGATCAATTTTCCTTCTGGCATTCTGTCCATATATCTGAGTAATAATGAAAAAGCTTATTGTACAGTCCTGGCAATTTTACGGGCATCAAAAATATTCCATATCCAGGCTATGATCACTAACAAAAATAGAAAGCTTGTCCCGTCAGAATTCGGGTTTTCCGAAGATGCAGACCCAAATATGAAAAGCAGGAAGAAATTCAATAAAAAAACCCCCACCCCTCTCATCCCCCTGCTGCAATATATCTGACCTGCGCCCGGAATCAGTGCGCTCAGGAAAGCAGCCAGACCCCCGCTTTTTTTCTGCCGGTCCGCCTGCGGGAATAAAACCCGTACGCCGCATGCGGGACAGATTTCTGCCATTTCATTTATCAGGGCGCCGCAATTTGAACAATATTTTGTATTTCGCTGCGTAACAACTTCCTTTTCAGGTTCTTCTTTCCGGTACTCTGCCTCTTTATCTTCCCCTGCCTCCAGACCGACCTCATGCATAAGTTCCTGCTCTGTCAAATGGTCTTTCAGTTTTTCAGCCTCGTCTTTATATCTGTCACGTAATTCCCTGTATCGAGCCTCAGTTATTTCACCGCATGCAAGCCTTTCATCCAGTTTATCAAGGAGCGTATTGATCTTACTGATCTTATCTTTGTGCGATCTGATATCTGCTATTTCTTTCTGTGTATCAAGTGACATATCATACCCTGGGATCCATCCCGGTATATTTTTTCATCCGGCTTAGAGCCCAACCTCTTTCATAAGCTCTTTTTCTGTTATCTGGTTCTTCAGTCTCTCAGCCTCATCCCTGTATTGTTCACATAACTCATTGTATCTAGATTCGGTTATCTCACCCTGCGCAAGCCTCTCGTCCAGTTTTTCAAGAAGCGCATTGATCTTGTTGAGCTTTTCTTTTTGCTTTTTCAAATCCTCAATAGCCGCTTCATGTCTCTGGGGAATGACGGGACGTTCAGTTGTCATGGGCGCAGGAGCAGGTCTGTAAATAGGCGTTCTTGAGTTCTTGCAGTGCGGACATTGGGTCAATGTTTCCAGCTTTTCT
>JBGOYM010000083.1:0-8873 GCA_041479675.1 Candidatus Methanoperedens sp. | reverse complement strand
GGGTGGGTCTCATGTGCCCTGAGGAGGGAATAGAGCACCTCGTTGACCTCGTTCTCGTAGAAGAGATAGTTCATGTCGTCAAGTGCAACCACCAGCACCCTCTCGTTATCCACAAGGTATTTTGCTACCTCACCAAACACCTTTTTGAAAGAAGCACCAGAAGAAGGAGGAGCATATCCGATAAGCTTATTGAAAAGCTGCGAAAAAACCGCATACCTTGTGGAGTAAGCCTGGCAGTTCACGAGAACAGGGATTATTTTAGGGGTATGCTTCTTTATCTCCTCAAAGACCTTGATGATCGCTGTTGTTTTTCCAGTGCCCGGTGGCCCCACACACAGGCAGTTGAGAGGTCTTCCCCCGCTCAAAGCAGGACGGACGCTGAAAAGGAGGGACTGCAACTGCGCATCTCTGTGCAGGAAATGCTCAGGTACGTGGTCAAGTTCAAAAAGCTCGCTGTCTTTGAAAAGGGTCTGGTCCCAGGAGAGAAGGTCTTTCATCGGCAATACTTTCACTTAGCTCTAATTATTACAAAGATGTCTTTATAGTTATCGATTAAGTCATTAAGGTTAATGAGCAGTATCCCATCCTGCCAGGCATTTATAACTTCTTTAATGGATTCTCTGGATCACTGGATTTAATTCTTCCCGTCAACTCATAAATGAACCGTTTACTTCAAATAGCATGTAAATAAAGTATATATCATGCCTGATGCTATGGTTTAACTTCATTCTAACAAATTACATAATCAAACAACTATCTGTGGGGATCAGGAGGTTAGGCGCTGGCATTCAAACTCGTTTCAGGATTTGAACCTGAAGGCGACCAGGTACATGCGATAGAAAAGCTTGTGCAGGGCATAGAACAGGGCATGAAGCGCTCAACGCTACTCGGTGTGACCGGCTCAGGCAAAACTTTCACTGTAGCGAACGTGATACAAAGGATACAGCGACCAACGCTAGTCATCTCGCACAACAAGACGCTTGCTGCACAGTTATATTCTGAGTTCAAGGCATTCTTCCCTGAAAACGCGGTGGAATATTTTGTGAGTTATTACGACTACTACCAGCCTGAAGCGTATATACCACAAACGGATACATACATCGAAAAAGACGCTTCCATAAATGAGGAAATAAACAGGATGCGGCTTTCAGCCACGCGGTCGCTCTTTGAGCGGCGCGACGTGATAGTGGTGGCAAGCGTCTCATGCATTTACGGCATAGGCTCTCCCCAGGAATGGCATGAGATGTCCATGATACTGAGGATTGGCGATGAAAAAGAGCGAAAAGCGATACTTTCCCGGTTTGTGGACATGCAGTACGAGCGCAACGACATGGATTTTTCTGCAGGAAAGTTCAGGGTGCGTGGAGATACTATTGAAGTGTTCCCTTCATACGCTTCAACCGGGATGAGGATAGAACTTTTCGGGGACGAGATCGAGAGGATAGCTGAATTTGACCCCTTAACTGGAAAAACCATAAGGGAAAGTGAGGGCGTAGTAATATATCCTGCCAAGCATTTCGTGATGCCGCAGGAAAAGATAGAGGCTGCTATCGAATCTATTGAAACAGAACTGGAAGAGAGGCTTCATGAGCTAAGATCCATGGGGAAGATCCTTGAAGCTGCGCGCCTTGAGCAGAGGACAAAGTTCGATATCGAGATGATGCACGAGATCGGGTACTGCCAGGGCATCGAGAACTACAGCCGGCATATGGACGGAAGGAAGCCCGGCGAGCCACCGTACTCACTGCTTAATTATTTCCCTGAGGATTATCTTGTGGTGATCGATGAATCGCATGTCACGCTGCCGCAGATCCGGGGAATGCATGCAGGTGATCACGCACGAAAGGAATCGCTTGTGGATTACGGCTTCAGGATGCCTTCTGCTTTTGATAACCGCCCGCTCACGTACGCGGAGTTCGAAGCGCGGGTTAACCAGGTGCTGTACGTTTCAGCCACGCCTGCTGATTATGAACTTGCTCAAAGCGCTCAGGTGGTGGAGCAGATAATCAGACCGACAGGACTTGTTGATCCTGAGATTGCAGTAAAACCCGCGAAAGGTCAGATAGATGACCTGATGGCAGAGATACATGCAAAGACTGAGAAAAAGCACAGGGTTCTTGTTACGACCCTGACAAAAAGGATGGCTGAAGACCTTACAGAGTACCTTCTCAGTATGGATATCAGGGCGCGGTACATGCACTCAGAAATAGAGACGCTTGAACGCATAGATATAATACGCGGGCTGCGGCTGGGGGAGTTCGATGTTCTTGTGGGGATAAACCTCCTGCGCGAGGGGCTTGACCTGCCCGAGGTGGCGCTTGTGGCGATACTTGACGCTGATAAAGAGGGGTTTTTGCGCTCAGACCGCTCGCTTATGCAGACAATAGGCAGGACATCGAGAAATATAGAGGGAAGGGTGGTGATGTACGCGGACAAGATAACTGGCTCGATGCACAGGACGATAGATGAAACGAACCGCAGGCGAGCAATGCAGATAAAGTACAACGAGGAGTATAATATCACCCCGCAGACCATCAGGAAAGCTGTCGAGCCGCGCGTGGCTGAGGCGGCGCTGCCTCCCAAAGAGGAATTGTTCAATTATATCATCGAGCTTGAGGCTGCAATGCACAGGGCTGCCAAGAACCTGGATTTCGAGAAAGCGGCAGAATTGAGGGATACGATAGCGAAGCTGAGGAAAAAGGTGTGAGTCCGTATCGAGTTCGCTGTGAATTCGTTGTTAATTTCTCCAAGGAAAAATAATATTCACCTGAGCATATGCTCAGGTAGAGCAGCTGCCGCAGATATATTCGTGCGCCCCGTATGTATCAAGGTCAAATTCAAACGTGCCCTCACCGCACGAATCGCACACTTTCCTCTTCATTACGATTTCTGGTATTTCTCTTGTCTCCATGTATATCACCTATCTATAATGATTATTCATTGTATTTAAAGCTTATCACTATTAATAATGATAATTTTGGCAAATCGCTCATCCTTATATTCTCATGCGGCATAGCACAGGGCATGGTAAGCTACCAGACTATCGTAAAGGATGTAATAAAGAAATCCGATATCCTTCTTGAAGTAGTAGATGCCAGGTTTCCAGACGAGACGCGAAACTGCGAGGTCGAACTTGAAATAACCCGTTCAAGGAAGCCGTTCATAATAGTCATAAACAAATGCGATCTTGTATCAAAGGAAACACTTGAAAGAACCAAGATACGCCTGTCAAAAATTGCGCCAACTGTCTTTATATCTAGTAAGAACAAGTTCGGAACAACGATGTTAAGACATAAGATCCTTGAGACCGCAGCCATAAAAGGGCGTGATATACTGGTCGGTTCAGTCGGTTATCCAAACACTGGTAAATCATCGGTGATCAATGCCGTGTCCGGGAGACACAGCGCCGGCACGTCCTCAATATCAGGTCACACAAAAGGAGAGCAACTTGTGAAGGCAGGTTCGCGGATCAGGTTCATAGATACGCCAGGGGTGATACCTTTTGACGAGAATGACGAGACCATACTTGGACTTCTTGCAGTGAAGGATGCGACACACCTTAAAAACCCCGCTGTTGTGGCGATGAGGATAATTGAGAAATTTTGTGCACAAAACAAGACTGCTCTGGAATCATTTTATAATATCAAAATAGAGGGACAGGATTCCTATGATGTGCTTGAGCTCATAGGCAGACAGAGCAACTACCTCCAGAAAAAGGGTGAGGTGGATGAAATGAGAACGGCTGTCAGGATAATCAATGACTGGCAAAAAGGGCTGCTTATGATCTAGATGGCTTATCCTGTAACTTTTTGATAGTTAAAATTTTCTTTACAATACCCTGAGTTATTTTTCCATCCCTCTGATCTTGTTTTAGAACTATACCCACACTTGATCCTACTTTAATATTCTCTCTGGAATTACCTTTGTTCATAATAAATTCGTCATGGAATTATCTCGCACCCGTTATTGAACTCAGGGTACTCGAATTCATTTGTGCCGATAACTCCACTCTTGATCAGCTCTCTCACGTGCGGCGCCACATCCTCAAGTTCACGCACCAGGTGCCTGACAGTTAAGCATATTTGTTCATGCCCTTTCCTCCTTAGCATATCCTGCGAACGGTTCACGAAAAGACACCTTCCACCGCAGATGTTAAATATGTCACATGATACGCACGGTTCACCCACACATGCCTTATTACAGAGGGATTGAGGGTGGTCGTTGAATATCGAACCGACTATCGAGAAATCAAAATCAATAGACACAGGGCAAGCGGATATCCTACCATCAGGCATTATCGAGAAAAAGTCAATACCTGAGCCGCATCGAAGGTGCGAAGGCTCACCTGAGAGAAGCGAGTTAGTCAGGCCGATGAACGGAACGATACCGGGGACGCGACCAGTGAGTTCCATCTCTCTCACCCACCATTTAACAAGTGATGAGACGCCAGAGTTGTACGACTGGATCCACTCCTCAAGTTCCATATCATCATCCAGCCCGCTTTCCCAGAACATCTCAAAGCCAAGCTGCCAGTGAACATGATCGAACTCTTCTATACCTGCAAGATGGCGCACGTTCGAATAGATATCAGTACCCTGCGGAACTGTCATCCTGGCGACGAGGTCACCGTAAAAGCCTTTATCCCTGATAAGTCTGATATTTCGGATTATATTATCATATACACCTTTGCTTCTGTTGAAGTCTGTAACTTCTTTTGACCCGTCTATTGAAACCAGGATCGAGTTAAATTTCTTCAAATATTCTGGTTCTATCTTATCCAAAAATATCCCATTTGTCTGTATAACAAAGCGCCCCGGAATCGTATCCATAATGTTTTTCATCTTTTCGATCCTCAGAAGAGGTTCCCCTCCATAAAACTCAACAACGGGTGCTTCATCCTTTGATAAGAAGGATTTGAGATCTGATATCTGATACTGTAACTCCTTCGGAGGTGTATCGCTGCCGCCCCCGCAGTAGCTGCAGTTCAGGTTGCATTCTTTTGTAAGGATAATATGATAATGCATGATGCGCTCACCAGGACGTAATTGATATTTCAAAAACACGGGCGCGGAGGGAATTGAACCCCCGATCTACAGCTTCCTCCTGAAAAGAATAGGAGGCTGCCGCCATATCCGGGCTAGGCCACGCGCCCTGTGAGTGAAGTGTTGCCTAATTATCAGTTCACTGACTTTAATGTATCGTTTAGTCGAACAGAATGATTAATATATCTTCCAATCCTTTTTCAGACGATCAAAATGCCTGTTATTACGTTATATTACGACGATATTGAAGAACTTTCGGGTCTGGATAAGGAAACCATAATTAAAAGGATCCCGATGATGGGATGCGATATCGAACGGATCGAGGATGACCATGTGGACATCGAGTTCTTCCCGAACAGACCCGACCTTTACAGCCCCGAAGGGGTTGCAAGGGCGATCAGAGGATTCCTGGAGATCGACACCGGGTTAAGGGAATTTAAGGTAACGCCTTCCGGTATCAAAATTACAAAGGACGCTGGTCTTGAAAACATACGCCCCTATCTTGCCTGCGCCGTTGTCCGCGGTATGAGTTTCAATTCACGCAGCATTGAATCGCTGATGGCTTTGCAGGAGTCGCTCCACTGGGCAGTGGGCAGGAACAGGAAAAAAGTCTCCATCGGTGTGCATGACCTCGAAAGGATTAAACCGCCTTTCCGCTATATCGCGCAGGACCCTGATTTCAGGTTCATACCTCTTGATTTTACAGAACCCATGACAATGAGGGAGATACTTACCCGGCACCCCAAGGGCATCAAGTTCGCATACATTCTTGAGAAATTCGATAAATACCCGCTGATCCTTGACGCACAGGACAATGTTCTCTCTTTCCCGCCCATAATAAACGGAGAACTTACGCGGGTAACAGAGGAGACCACTGACCTGTTCATTGAAGTCACCGGTCTTGACCCTGCTGTATCAGTGGCTCTTAACATCGTTGTAGCATCGCTTGCAGAGCGCGGAGGGAGGATCGGATCAGTAGCTATAGACGGAAAAAGGCATACCCCTCATCTTGAGCCAGGGAAAATTAAACTGAAAAATAGCGAGGTAAAAGAGCATCTCGGGTTTATGCTGGCAAATGATGAGATCGTTCGCTGTCTTGAAAAGATGAGATATGGGGCAAAAGCGTCGGAAAATAATATCGACGTATCCGTCCCTGCCTACCGCTCTGATATCCTTCATAACTGCGATCTGATAGAAGATATCGCTATAGGTTATGGTTTTGATAAGATAAAACCAGAACTTCCCGGCACGCTGGCTACAGGAAAAGCTCATCCAATTTCAAAACTCAAAGACTCCATCCGCGAGATAATGGTGGGGCTGGGCTATTTTGAGGTAATGCCGTTCACGCTCACAAACGAGCGCGTCCAGTTCGATATTATGCGCAGGAGGAAAGCAGAAGGCATCACGAATATAATGTATCCAATAAGTGAAGACCATACAATCGTTCGCCCCACCATCCTTCCTAACCTTCTTGAGATCCTCTCGATAAACAAGCACCGAGAGCTACCGCAACGGATCTTCGAAGTAGGAGAAGTTGTGCTGGACTGCATGACCCAGCAAAGGTTCGGCGCAGTAGCCATCCATCCGCAGGCTAATTTTACTGAGGTACAGGCAGCGGTTGATGCGGTGATGAGGGAGAGACGCATGGGATATGAAGTCGTTGAATCAAAAGACCCTGCTTTCCTGGAAGGCAGGCGCGCAGATATTATGCAAAATGGTTCAAATGTGGGCGTGTTTGGTGAGATACATCCTGAAGTCATCTCAAATTTCGGGCTTGAGCATCCGATAATAGGGTTTGAGATGGGATTGTAATAACTCAATATCGAACAATCTTTTCATACTCCCTTTTCAACACCAACGCATCCTCCTCCAGGTTCGGGCTCTCGCATATCACCATCCCTTTGATATCAAACTCCACAAAAGCCTGCGCCAGTTCCTTATATTTAAAATCTGATTCAGCAAAAATAAGATGATTTTTCTCTCCTTTATCCGAGTACTCTATCCCGGAGACGTGGATATGCATATCATCAAGCCCCCTGCGTCCCAGTTTTTCTTCCACGCACGCCAGGATCGAAGCGAACTCTTCTCTGGAATTATTCTTCCCTGTCACTGCATGAAGATGAGAAAAATCAATGCACGGCAGGACTCCGCCCACTTCAGTTATGGCAAGCGCCTCCTCAAGGCTACCGAACTGTGAACCCCGACCCATCGTCTCTATGCGAAGCGTGATGTCTACACCTTCGCTTTTTAATCGCTCCTTGATTTCAACGATCGCTTTTTTTATTTTTTCATAAACAGCCTCACGCGATTGCTTCTGTATAAAACCCGCGTGTATCACCACGCTCTTTGCCCCGCAGATATGACCTATCCTTGCTGAGTTAAGGATACGCTCCTTGCTCGTTTCAAGCGTCTCGCCTTCTGCATTAAGGTTGATGTAATACGGCGCATGCACGCTCAATCTTATGCCAAGCTGCTGCGCAATATCATAAACTGCGCGCGCAGTTTTTTCTCCCATCTTAACGCCCCTTACGAACTCAAGTTCCATGCATCCAAGACCGAGTTCATGGACACGCTTGATTCCCGAAATACTGTCAGTCCCTCTGGAACTGCCCGGCGTACCTGCTGTGCCAAAGAGCAGGCTCATTCATCCCTCTAAGGTGGGCGGGGAATAGCCATACCAGGAGCCCCCCTGGTCGAGGTAATACAGTGCATCTTCAAGCAAATCCTTATGCCCTTTCTCAAAACCGGCGAGTTTCAGGAACAGGTCCTTACTTCCCCCTGCGTCTTTTCTTTTTGCGATATTTGAATATAATTCGATAGACCTCTCTTCAGTTCTTATTCCAAGTTTAAGGACGTCCTTGGTTTCTTCTATACCCAGTGGTTCCATTGACTCAGGAAAGATATGCTGCGCCTTTTCCCTGTTCTCTTTATCCAGGGTCTTGATATCAACAGGTTTCCCTGACAATATTTTGTACTCTTTTTCAAGGTGTTCCCTGTGTTCCCCTTCATCCCGCGCAAGTCCCCTCAGGAGCGATTTTGCATTCTCATCCTCAACGAGTTCGCTGAATATCGAATAATATTCCATTCCGTATATCTCTATTGAAATTGCCTCTTTAAGAATATCAGGAATTTTGAGATTATTTTCGTTCATTTTGTTCATCCCATAAAAAATGATACCGATAGGTAATAAAGATGGTTGTTCATAATGCAATATTTTTTACGGAAGAAGAACCAATTACTTGAAAAGGTACTATAATGGCAGACCACCCCAAAGTCAAGGATTACATGACAACTGAAGTGAACACGGTCTCACCTGAAGATAATGTCAGAGATGTCATAAAGCTTATAAAGAAAACAGGTCATGACGGTTTTCCAGTGGTGCGTGATAACAGGGTAATTGGGTATATATCTGCAGCTGATATGCTTGAAAAAGGCTTTGACGAGAAAGTCTCCGGGATAATGAGCCGGGATATGCTTGTTGCAGATACGGATATGGATATGAGCGATGTGGCGCGTGTCATATTCAGGTCTGGCAAGTCGAAACTACCTGTAGTGGACTCTAATGAACACCTGCGAGGTATCATTACGAATACTGATGTCATACGCTCGCATATTGAAAGGACGAGCCCTCAGAAGGTCTGGACGCTCAAAAAGACGCTTGAGGCTATTCACAATATCCATGTTGATGTTATACGGGAAACTGTCAATATCAATGAACTCATACCCACGCAATCTAAGGTCTATGCGGATGAGCTTGACGGAAGGATCTACGAGCTTCGAAAAGGGCTGGCCGAACCTATAGTCGTAATAAAAAAAACAAATAAACTGATC